>JAUXXY010000127.1 GCA_030684735.1 Bacteroidales bacterium
TATTTTGGTCGCAATAGTCTTCCTCAAAGTTCTATCACCGGCACCCCGATGGATGTACCGGTTCCAAGAAAAGTAACTTTTATTTTGTCGTTTTTTTGTTGGGTCATAAAAAGGCCCTTGATGTTTTAAACTTTTTAATAAACCAGGTTGTTGATCTCATCCCTGCCGGTCGCATTGCGGCCATGCTTCTCGACAGTGATGAAATAAGTTTCCTGGTCGGCACAAAAATCAATGAAGCCCATCAGGACCCCACCTTGCCCATCGAACTTGATATTAGGAGGAATGTGATAAAAAGTCATGCTAACCTACTTGAAACCAAATCTTTAAAAGATGTGAATGTGGAGCTTATCTGAGGTAGCAATCAAAATACCTTATGGTTGTGGCCAACTTTTTCGTGGAAAATCATTACGGTGTTAACGCTGTCGGTGTGGGAGTATAAAGTTTTAACTTTGCAGTCACTAGTGTTGCATCCTAACGAATTTCACTTAAAAAATGACAAGCCCTACACTTCTTATCCTCGCTGCCGGCATAGGCAGTCGCTATGGTTCGCTCAAACAACTCGATCCAATTGGCCCCAACGGCGAAACCATCATTGATTACTCGGTATTCGATGCCATCCAGGCACGCTTCGGAAAGGTGGTTTTTGTGATCCGGCGGAATATAGAACAAGAATTCAGGGATACGTTGATGCAAAAGCTCTCAAAGCACATCGAGGTTGAGTATGTGTTGCAGGAAATAGAAAAAATCCCGGCCGGATTGGCTATCCATACCGAAAGGCAAAAACCCTGGGGCACCGGACATGCAGTGCTTATGGCCAAAGATATTATCAGTGAGCCTTTTGCAGTGATCAATGCCGATGATTTTTATGGAGCAGATGCCTTCCGTGTCATGGCTGATTTTTTACAGCAAGCCCACGAAGGGGAGTATGCAATGGTTGGATACCAACTAAACAAAACCCTTTCAGAGCATGGCACTGTTTCAAGGGGAGTGTGCAATACCGATAGCAATGGGTTTTTATTAGAGATAACCGAACATACAAAAATTGCACCCACCAAGGACTCCATTATATACATGGATGAAAATGATCATGCAGTAGCAATCAACCCCGAGGCTGTTGTTTCGATGAATTTCTGGGGATTCACTCCCAGGTTCTTCGATCATCTTGAAAGGTCATTTACTGAATTTATCAAAGAGAACGCCCAAACCATTACAGGTGAATTATACATACCCACTGTAGTGAACCAATTGATTAGCAGGGGAGAGGCTTCGATACAAGTGCTTGAAAGCAATGCTTCCTGGTTTGGCATAACCTATCGCGAAGACCGGAATCGTGCCATTGAGCAACTTAAAAAGCTAATAAGTTCTGGAGAATATTCCGATATGCGTTGGATTAAATAATTGAGGTCTCTCCGAGTTCAGCATATACAGGATGCCACGAATGCACGAATTGCATAAATGCACTATCCCATAAGCTGAAAGTCCCGTCCATACGGGCTGAGGGAGGCTTTTCGGGGTGGACACATGATTACGGAACAATGATATGTATTATGGTTTATTAAAAAGGGCTGCTAAAGTCGTTGAAGAGCGGTAAGTTGTTGTCCTTTTCTGATAATACCGGATCAGTGATGCTCCAATCAATGGCCAGCTCCGGATCGTTCCAGCGCAGGCCGCCTTCTGAGGCTTTGTTATAATATGCGGTACACTTATAAGAAAATATCGTATCGTTTTCGAGGGTGAGAAAACCATGTGCAAATCCGGGAGGGATCCAAAGTAAATGCTTGTTTTCTTCCGAGAGTTGCAGTGATACACATTGACCATACCAGGGAGATTTCTTTCGTATATCAACAGCAACATCAATCACCGCACCTTTGATCACTCTTACTAGTTTTCCTTGTGCATGTGGCGGGGTCTGGAAATGCAATCCTCTCAACACGTTTTTTTCTGATCTTGATTCATTATCCTGCACAAAATCCATTGATACCCCGGCTTTTCTGAGATGATCCTGATGAAACGATTCGAAGAAATAACCGCGGTCATCCTTATAGATAGTTGGTTTAATGATTAGTACATCGGGAATAGAGGTTTGTATTATTTCCATTGGATGATCATTAAAACGCTGAAACGGCCTACGAGACAGGGAAGGTAACAGTGTTAATTAACTATAGATGAATCACTTCGTCATATGCAGCAGCAGCAGCTTCCATCACGGCTTCCGACATGGTAGGGTGGGGGTGTATGCCCTTAATAAGTTCTTCGGCAGTTGTTTCAAGCTTTCGGGCCATAACCAGCTCGGCAATCATCTCAGTAACATTGTCGCCAATCAAATGTGCGCCAAGCAATTCGCCGTATTTGGCATCGAAAATCAGTTTCACAAAACCATCTTTCGACCCGGAGGCGCTGGCTTTTCCTGATGCAGTAAAAGGGAATTTGCCGATTTTGATTTCATAGCCAGCCTCGCGCGCCTTGGTTTCGGTCATACCCACTGAGGCTACCTCGGGGTTAGTGTATGTACAACCAGGAACATTGCCATAATTAATTGGTTCAACGTGTTTTCCGGCGATTTTCTCAACACACACGATGCCTTCGTGCGAAGCCAGGTGAGCAAGTGCTGGTCCGGGGATAACATCTCCAATGGCGTAATAGCCCTCAATATTGGTTCTGAAGAACTCATCAACAATGATTCTTCCGTTTTCAACCTTAATGCCGGTATCTTTCAATCCAAGGTTTTCTGTGTTTGGAGTGATTCCGACAGCTGATAAAACTATCTCAGTTTCAATGGTTTCGATGCCTTTCTTGGTTTTTATATCAACGCTGCAAATATCTCCCTTAACAACAACTGATTCAACACTCGAAGAGGTTTTGACCTTAATGCCTTGCTTTTTGAAACTGCGCTCCAATTGCTTCGAAACTTCCTCATCTTCAACAGGTAGGATGGTTGGCATGAATTCGACGAGTGTAACCTGGGTTCCGATACTATTATAAAAGTAGGCAAACTCCGATCCGATGGCACCCGATCCGACCACGACCATAGTAGCTGGTTGTTTTGTAAGAGTCATGGCTTCGCGGTAGCCTATCACTTTCTTGCCATCCTGTTTCAGTTCAGGCAACTCACGGCTACGTGCGCCTGTGGCAATAATGATATGATTTGCAGAGTAATTTTTTATGTTTCCGTCACTATCAGATACTTCAACAATTTTTCCGGGTTTAACCCTGGCGGTTCCAGCAATGTGTTCGATCTGATTCTTCTTGAAAAGGAACTCGATGCCTTTGCTCATTCCGGCGGCCACATTGCGGCTGCGGCTTACCATTGCCGCAAGATCAGCACCAGTCTCTCCTTTGATTGTAACACCGTAGTCGGAGGCATGGTTCAGATAATTGAAAACCTGTGCACTCTTAAGCAATGCTTTGGTTGGAATACAACCCCAGTTGAGGCAAACACCACCCAACTCTGAACGTTCTATAACCGCGGTTTTCATTCCAAGTTGCGATGCCCTGATGGCAGCTACATAGCCTCCGGGGCCGCTGCCTATAACAATCAGATCATAGTTCATGTTTCTCGGGATTTTGTAAAATGCGAATTTATGAAATTATAGAACTAACAAGCCATGCGCACAAATGTTTGGTTTAGAATATGCCCCATCTCATGCCGGTCGCCGATGTTTCAAAATCCTTAATAAGAATCTTCGGCTACGATAAATGTTTTATGTAGCAGGTAATGAACATAACGATGCATATCTACCAAACGGTGGCCCCAATGCGTTTTGAATAACTGGCTTAGTTCGTAAACCGCATTTTCGCGTGCCGCATGCGATTCTTTTCCAAACAGTAATACAAAATCCTTCATATCCTGGTAGATGTCGGTTAAATTCTCAGCCAGACTTGATGCTAAGGCATTATTATCTTCCCTGGTAGCAGGATTCATGTTGATAAACACATCATCGCGACCAAAAGAATTCCTAAGCGCATTAAATAAGTCCTGCCACTGTTCCTCTGTCACATAGCGTTCGTTGGCTTCTGGATATTCAACTGTTACAGTTGGCAACAGGATGCCTTTGATATAGAGTAAAGGAGCGACTTTGGCCAGGTAGGTGAGCACATCTTCTTTCGCATATCTTTCAGACTTCTCAATGAAGATGCAAAACTCGTTGGCTACAGTAAACATATCCAATACTGCGGGGCCGTAAATAGTGTCTTCGGAATTCATGACATTCAATTCTTAATAACTGATAATCAAGAGCTTGTCTGGCTTGTAATTGGTTGGCATAAATGATATGGCAATAAAAAAGTCCCGTGTGGGGACTTGTACTTTTGCCTTGGAGCAAATTAGAATTTGATTTCCTTGATCCTGGCTTTCTTGCCTTTGAGTTTCCTGAGGTAGAAAATGCGGGCACGGCGCACGAGCCCACGTTTATTGACCTCAATTTTATCAATAAAGGGTGAGTTTATCGGGAAAATTCTCTCGACACCAACGCTTCCGCTGACTTTGCGAACAGTGAAAGTGGCAGTATGACCTTGCCCTGATCGCTGAAGAACCACTCCCTGGAATTGCTGGATACGTTCCTTGTCACCTTCCTTTATTTTATAATGCACTGTTATGGTGTCGCCTGCCTTAAAAGCGGGAAGTTCAATATTCCCAAGCAGTTCCGCGTCAATTAACTTCAATAATTCGCTACTTTTCATCACAAGTCTTGTTAAAATTCATCTCTCAAAAAGGAGTGCAAATTTATGAAGAATTTTTTAACTAAAGCAAATACGGTTGAAAATTATTTATAAAGGAGAATTCTAGAACGTTGTAATATTGTGTACGAGCTAGTCTTCAAGCATTCCGGGACGTCGTTTCCTTGTTCTTAGTAACGCTTGTACCGAACGCCATTGGCGGATTAATGCCTCGTTTCCTGAGAGCAGCACATCGGGGACCTTCAACCCATTGAAGTTAGCAGGACGCGTATAGACCGGTGGCGATATCAGGTTGTCCTGAAAGGAATCGTCAAGAGCAGATGTTTCGTCGCTGAGCACGCCGGGAATAAGACGTATGATGCTATTGCAGATCACAGCAGCTGCAAGCTCACCGCCCGACAGCACATAATTTCCAATGGAAACCTCCATCGTTACATAGTGTTCCCTGATGCGCTCATCCACACCTTTATAGTGCCCGCAGAGCATAATAAGGTTTTCGGCCAACGATAGTTTATTGGTCATGGGTTGATTGAATATCTCACCATCGGGGGTTAGAAATATTACTTCATCATAATTTCTCTCTTTTTTAAGGTGATCAATGCAGTCAGCAATTGGTTGGGCCATCATCACCATGCCACTGCCACCACCAAATGGATAATCGTCCACATTGCGGTGCTTGCTGGTAGCAAAGTCGCGCAGGTTGTGCAGATGGATCTCTGCCAGCCCTTTCTTTCTGGCTCTTTTGACGATAGAATGATCGAACCACCCAGCAAACATTTCGGGAAAGATGGTGATGATATCAATACGCATGTAGAAAAAGTATTATGGTTGGCAAAAATAAGGCTATTTTCCAAGACTAACTATTTCGATGACATGTGCATCTATGGTTCTCTTTCAATAAGTGCCAGTATTTCAAAATGCAATGTATGAGGGAAAAAGTCGTATGGGATAATGCTCCTGATCTGGAAGCCATGCTTCTGCAAAAAAGCAAGATCACGCTGAAGCGTTCCAGCACTGCACGAGAGGTAGGCCATCCGGTTTGGTCTTACTACTTGAACAATCCAATCACTAACTTCCTCAGCCAGGCCGGTTCGGGGAGGATTAACATAGAGAAGTATTTCTTTGTTCTCACCCCTTGCGGTGGCTGCTAGTGCACTCAACTGAGGGATTCGATGTGAGCAGGCACCACGCAACAAAATTGCCTTGGGAGCATTGAGGGAAGCACATTGAATAGCCTCGCCGCTGAGTTCAACACCCACGCAACCGGAACCTGCAGCCAGCCATCGTTGTAAGGTCGAGCCTGTACCGCAGTAGAGATCAAGGACAAAAGTGTTCTTTGTGGGGGCGAGAAAATCCAATGCAACCTGGAGTGATTGCACGTGTAATAAGGGCAGCACCTGCGAAAAGGAGGAAGGCCCGTAAACCATTCCATACTCACTGATTGAACGAGTTTTGCCAAAAATAAGATGCCAGCCACCCTTTCCAATAACTTTTTTACCAGTGCTGGGGTGTAGATGTATCCATAACGCCTCAACACCATTGTGCTGTAGAGCTGTCATTACCTGTTCGTCGAACCATTCCATCGGGGGCAAGCTCTTGCTTTTAACCCCCAGTGTTACTTGTGCTCCTGATTGCATAAAAAATGCAAACGGAAAATGATCCGATGGTGGAATAATCCTGCTTAGATATTGGATGTTAATATTTACCAATTTACTATGAACCGGGCACTTAGGAATTGCAATCAGCTTGTCACGCTTTCGCACACCGATATTCCAGCTTTGTCCGCTATGAGATGTAGCCAGGCACACTTTGTTCCGATAATGCCAGCGCTGGTCATCAGCTACACTTTGAATAGGGCCGATCACATCAAAGAAATTTCCCAGGCGGTTATTAAGCCATTCCTGCTTACGTAGGAGGCTTTCATTCATCGAAAAACTACGATGCGGACAAGCGGGACATTCTTCAATGCAACCGGGTGCGAGGTTTTGCATGAACAAATTGCTGCGGATCAAACAAATGTACTAAAATGTTTGTTAAGCCATATTTTGCGATGAAAAATGGGTAGTGAAATACCACATCAAAACAATTGACGAATTACAAAAAGTGAGTAATGACAATGATTACTTTTGCAACTTCTTATATGAACCTTG
>JAUXXY010000147.1 GCA_030684735.1 Bacteroidales bacterium
CACAGGTAGTTTTGCAAACAAATTGCGTTTGCTTCGCGATAAATTGCAATTGATTAATTTTCCTTTTTAGTCCCTAAATATCACTTGATATGGCCCCTAAGAGAATAACTTGAAAAAGAAGTTACATAAGAGAAAGCAATAACCGCACGTTCTCACGTTATTTTATATACTCATTATACCTTTGTAATCTTGTCTTGATGTTCAGCCTGGTGTCTCGATATAAGTCAGTAATAAAAAATGCAAGACATATTTTGATTGTGGTTATGGCAAGTACCTTCTCCTGCTTTGTTTACGGCCAGAAAGTAGGTGTAGTGTTGAGTGGAGGGGGGGCGAAAGGTGTTGCTCACATTGGCGTACTGAGAGCCTTGGAGGAAGAAGGCATCCCGATACATTATATTGCAGGAACCTCGATGGGTGCCATTATTGGGGGTTTATATGCCATTGGTTGGACCACCGAGGAGATGGAAAGGGTGGTATTATCCGACGATTTTCAGCAATGGTCAACAGGGACAATTGGCGATGAATACAAGTACTATTTTAAGGAACCAAGCCCCAATGCGTCATGGGTAAACTTTAAAGTGAGGATTGATTCAGTGGTACAACCCCGATTACCAGTGAACATCGTTTCACCTGTTCAAATGGATTTTGTTTTTCTCGAATTATTTGCTGCGGCTGCCGCTGCAGCCAATTATGATTTCGATAGTCTTTTTCTGCCTTATCGTTGCATAGCTTCGGATGTTGAGGCTAGCAAGGCAGTGGTACTTGAAAATGGGGATCTTGGGAGTGCCATCCGGGCTTCTATGACATTCCCTTTCTACTTCCGGCCTATTCGTATTGATGGTAAAATGATGTTCGACGGTGGGATGTATAATAACTTCCCGGTTGATGTAATGTACAAGGATTTTTTCCCTGACATGATCATTGGCAGTAAGACCGCAACAAATTTTGGCAAGATAAAAGATGATGATATTTTATCACATCTCGAGGCGATGCTCACCGAAGTTACAGATTTTGAAATCCCCTGCGAAAGCGGTGTACTTATCCAGCCAAAACTCAAGAACGTGAGTGTTATAGATTTTAGCCATACACAAGCTTTCATTGATAGTGGCTATGTTGCAACCAAACGCGCGATGTCCCAGATAAGGGCTTTTGTGTATGACACACTTTCGCAGAAAGTTCTTAATGAGCGCAGGCAGGCCTATCGCAAGTCGCTCTCGGAGGTTGTCGTTAATAAAATCTATATCAATGGAATATCTGAAGAGCAGTCACTTTATGTGAGGCGTCTTCTTAAATTCGGCGAAGATAAACTGCCTATCGAGATTATTAAACGCGAATACTTCAAAATGATTACTGATGGACAGATTGAACATATTTTCCCCAGGCTTTCATTCAATGACACCACAGGGCTTTTTGATCTCTACCTGGATGTTACTCGCGACAAAGACCTTATTGTTGAATTTGGAGGAAATGTTTCGTCATCAACAATCAGCAGCGCTTTTATAGGGCTGAAGTATAAATTCCTTGGAAACAAAGCAACCACAGTTTCAGCCAATTCCTATATCGGACGCTTTTACAGTTCAGTATCGCTCGAAGCAAGGGTTGATTTTCCCTCAAAACTACCCCTTTTCATCCAGCCGTCTTTCACATTTAACAGGTGGGATTTTTTAAAGACATCAACTTATTATTTTGAAGACGAAACTCCTTCCTACCTAGTACAGAATGAAGCAAACTCGGCCCTTGCCATCGGCGTACCGATTAAGAAAAAGGGCAGATTGATCTGGGGCATAAATTCCGCCCGACTTACTAATGAGTATTATCAAACAAACTTTTTTACGCGAAATGATACACTCGATAAGTCACAATTCAAAACCATTAGTCCATATGTGTTTTTTGAAAAGAACACACTGAACGACAAGCAATATCCCTGGGAGGGTTCTCAGTTGCTTGCTTCATTCCGCTATGTTTCCGGAAATGAAAAACACTTTCCGGGATCAACCGCTCTACATCGTGAAATAACCGAAGATTATCATGAATGGTGGCAACTCAGGCTTCTTTACCAACGCTACTTTGAGCGTAATGGGCCATACACCGTGGGCGCTTACGGCGAATTGATGCTATCAAACATGAACATTTTTTCGAATTACACCTCCACCATGCTTATTACTCCGGCTTTTCAGCCTTTTCCAGGAAGCAAAACAAAATTCCTGCCCTGGTTGAGGGCGCACAGTTATATTGCGCTGGGTCTTAGAAACATCTTCACCATTCGTCGGAACCTTGATTTTCGTATCGAAAGCTTCCTATTCACCCCATATCGCGAGATCAAACAAAATCAACACCTGCAGGCTTTTTATGGCCAACCCTTACAAAAAGCCTATTTAATTGGTTCAGCAGCCCTCGTGCTTCATTCTCCCATAGGCCCTCTTAGCCTTAGCATTGACCATTATGGCAAAAACGATGAATCACCCACGATAATGTTCAACCTGGGATATATTGTTTTTAACCGTAGATCGCTGCAGTAACATTCAACTGAGGGTGTTCAAAAAATTAAGATTCTGCTGTCAGCCTATCGAAAAATTCTTATTTTTGCAGTCCTTTTATAAGTATTGTGAAAAACAGACCTTTATTGTTTACAAACAAATTCAAACGTCAAAATCTTCCTACCGCAAGGCCCCGCATTGTACGAAAGACTATCTCTATCAATGTTGATGACGGGTTATAGCGGGCTAAATCAGAAAGTTAATAATTATGACAGCCAAAAAACGAACCAATCCAATTGTGGAACAGGAAAACAGCCTTATTGCAACTGAGGATTTAATTTTCATTACAACTTCCGATGAGCTAAACCTTGAAACGAATGCCACACCTGATGAACCGCAGAATCAGGTCGCAGAACCTGTTATTGCTATAACAGATATTATTGAACCCGTATCTGAATTTACTGAAGTTGTTGATGCCGAACTATCTGAAAATGAGATAGTGGCTGATAAGCTAAAAGAAGCCGATGATATTACCACTGAGCCAGCCATGGTTACCGATGATCAATCTCCGGCAGCAGATCAGGAAATAGAAGTTATTCACGAGAAGGATGGTATTGAAAGTATACCAGGTACCGCCATTGAGCACGATGAGGTTGTTGAATCAGTCACTGATGTAGCACAAAGTGCTGATACGACGGATGAGATTGAGGAGATAGAAGTGGTTCATGATAAGGATGTTGTTGAATCATTACCAGATATTGCCATAAAGCACGATGAGGTTGTTGAATCAGTCACTGATGTAGCACAAAGTGCTGATACGACGGATGAGATTGAGGAAATAGAAGCTGTTCATGATAAGGATGTTGTTGAGCCTTTACCAGATATTGCCATTAATCACGATGAAGTTGAAGAGGCAGACACAGATATAGCACCGGGCACGGGCACAATGGATGAAATCGTGTTTATTGATAGTCCTGCTCCTGAGATAGAACTCCATAAAGAACCTGAAAAAGCCATTTTGATCGAAGAACCTGCAGCGATAGAAGAAGTGGAAACTACCGTGATGACGGACGTAGTTGATCAAGAAGAAGAGCAGCATGATGAAGAGCCGGAGGACTACGACGAAGCAGCCGCTGAGAGAAATGAGGAATATGAAAAGCTGGCCCGCCAGGAATTGGTTGAACTGATGGAAAGCGCTGTGCATGAGAAAGATGTTACAGCAATCAAAACAAAAATTGCACTCATTAAGGTAGCTTTTCTGAAAAAGGAAAAAGAGGAAAAACTTGAACAATATAACCATTTTATTAGCGAAGGTGGCGTTTCCGATGATTTCAACCCCGAGCCTGACCAGATCAGTGAACGTTTCAAGGCTGCTTTCGGCATTTACAGGGAGAACAAGCAACGGTTCAACGATGAACTTGAAAAACAAAAGTTAGTTAATCTTGATACAAAAAGGCGCATCCTGGAAGATTTACGCAATCTGATAAATTCAGAAGAAACCCTTAAAAAAACTTACGACGAGTTTAAAGCCCTCCAGGAAGAATGGCGTCAAACAGGCATGGTGCCGAAGAATGAAGTAAATAACCTATGGCAGAATTATCATTTCCTGGTCGAGAAATTTTTCGATAAAGTAAAGATTAACAAGGAACTAAAAGATCTTGACTTACGAAAGAACTTGGAGCGTAAACTTGAGCTTTGCGAAAAAACCGAAGAACTACTCCTCGAAACATCCATCATTAGATCGTTTAAGCAACTACAAGAGTATCACGAAGAGTGGAAAGAAATCGGCCCGGTTCCCCAAGATAAGAAGGATGAAATCTGGGAAAGATTTAAGACAGCTTCAGATAAAATCAACGAACGCCGCAGGGAATATTATACTGATGTACAGCAAGATCTGGAGAAAAATCATCTTGCCAAGCTGGCTCTTTGCCATCAGGCTGAGCAATTTATTGCCAAACAGCCCGAATCGCTTAAACACTGGCAAAACCTTACCCAAGATGTGAATGATCTGATGCGAGTCTGGAAAACCATTGGACCTGCTCCGAAAAAAGAAAACAATGAAGTATGGCGACGTTTTAAGGGTTGTCTGGACGCGCACTTTGTTAACTATAAGGATTATCTCGAAAAGTTGAAAGATCACCAGTTAAACAACTACAACCTTAAAGTTGATTTGTGTGTTCAGGCTGAGTCCCTGAGGTTGAGCTCAGATTGGAAAGAAACTACCCGCGAACTGATCAGACTTCAGAAGGAATGGAAAGCCATAGGCCCTGTGCCCCGGAAGCATTCAGATAAAATATGGAAGCGTTTTCGTACAGCATGCGACGACTTCTTTGATCGAAAGGCTGAACATTTTAAGAACCTCACCTCGGTAGAAGAAGAAAACCTGCGCAAAAAAGAACAACTAATCAATACGGTGGAGAACATAGAATTTAAAGGCAGCAAAGCCGAGAACCTGGAAATTCTTAAAGAATTGCAGCGTGAATGGATGGATATCGGGCATGTGCCTATCAGGGAAAAGGATCGCCTACAGGCTGCATTTCGTACCAGCATTAACAAACACCTTGATAAGTTAAAGATCAATGCCTCTGAAATGAGTGCAATGCAATATCGTAGCCGTTTCGATTCGATCAAAAATCAACCTGATGCAGGCAGGGTGATCTTTCGCGAGCGCACAGGGTTGCAACAAAAGGTTGCCAAGTTGCAGGAAGACATTATGTTGTGGGAAAACAATATTGGCTTCTTTGCTGAATCGAAGAATGCCAGTATAGTCAAGACGGAGTTCCAGAAGAAAATTGATCATGCCAAGCAAGAGCTTGCATTGCTTGAGGCCAAGATACGCTATTTAAGAGAATCCTGATTTAGTATGGCGGGAAATACCATTGGCAATGTTTTCCGTTTAACCACGTTTGGCGAATCGCATGGCTCTGCAATCGGTGGAGTAGTGGATGGGTGCCCTGCAGGACTTACTTTGGATGTTGATTTTATTCAGCAGGAGCTTAATCGCCGCAGACCGGGTTATTCGGAAGGTTCCTCACCCCGGAAGGAAGAGGATATATTTCAGATTGTTTCGGGTGTTTACCTCGGAAAATCTATCGGTACCCCTATAGCATTCATTATCAGCAACAAGGATCAGCAACCTTCGGACTACGCGCATCTTGAAAAAACCTTCAGACCATCGCATGCCGATTACACCTATACCCAAAAATATGGTATCCGCGATCCGAGAGGAGGAGGGCGATCATCGGCCCGCGAAACTGCAGCTCGTGTTGCCGGAGGGGCCATCGCCAAACTTTTGCTGAACTCGTTGAATGTCAGGGTTCAAGCCTATGTCTCAGCCATCGGACCAATAATGCTTGCCGCTGACTATCGCACACTCACACTCGAAAAAGCAGAAAGAAGCCCTGTGCGCTGCCCTGATGAGGAAACTGCTTTGAATATGATATCATATCTTGAAACACTTCGTTCGCAAGGCGACAGCACAGGGGGTGTCATTACAGGTATTATCAGCGGTGTGCCACCAGGTTGGGGCGAGCCGGTTTTTGATAAACTGCAGGCCGACCTGGCCAAAGCCATGTTGAGTATCAATGCTGTTAAGGGGTTTGAATATGGAAGTGGATTTGCCGGTGCATCTATGATTGGATCGGAACACAATGATCTGTTTGAACCGCGACAAGGCAACGATAATTCGCAATTTATCAAAACCCGAACAAACTATTCGGGAGGCATCCAGGGTGGCATTTCAAATGGCGAAGACATTTATTTCAGGGTCGCTTTCAAGCCTGTGTCCACCATCATGAAGGATCAGATTTCGGTTGATGAGCAAGGGCACCAAGTGTTGCTTGAGGGCAAAGGCCGTCACGATATATGCATAGCGCCAAGGGCCGTGCCGATTGTTGAGGCCATGGCTGCCATTACACTAGTTGATCACTACCTGCGGGCTACCTTCTCGAAAATATAAGCATTTTTCTTGCATTTTTGGTTGAACAATCTACGCAACAGCTTGTTTAATATATGCTTGGGTTTAAACCAAGCTAAATTATATTTTTAAAAATCTTATTGTTGAAGGAGGAATTATGAATCGTAAACTATCTATTGGATTATTTGCGAGTGCAGCAATTTTTATGGTGGCCTGTGGCGGTCCGCAAGGCGAAAGAGCTATAACCGGTGATGCACAGAATGTAGCTGAAAAACAAGGAGTTACTTATGTTGCTGATTTAGCAACAAGTAATGTTGAATGGATTGGCACAAAACCAACCGGACAGCACAACGGAACGATAAGCCTGTCAGAAGGTTATGCCATTGTTTCGAATGGTGCAATCACTGGTGGCGAATTTATTTTTGATATGAACAGTATTGTAGATATAGACCTTACCGATCCTGACATGAACGGAAAGTTGACCGGCCATTTAAAATCGGGCGATTTCTTTGAAATAGAAACTTATCCCACTTCGAAATTTATCATTACCTCGGTTGAAGCCAATGAAAATTCCGAAACAGGCGAAACCCACATGATCACAGGTAACCTGACAATGAAGGATGTTACAAAAAGCATTAGTTTTACTGCAATGGTTAGCATTACCGACCTGTCAATCAAGGCTACTTCCAATAATTTTCTCATCAACCGTGCTGACTGGAACATTAAATACGGCTCGAAGCGCTTCTTTGATAACCTCAAGGATAATTTCATTCACGATGATATTTCGCTGAAAGTAAATTTTTTTGCGCTGAATAAGTAAGACAAAACGGTATCATTTATATAAGGCTGCCCTGGTTTCGGGGCAGCCTTTTTAGTTATATCTCTCTTGGAACTTTGAACGTTGAACTCATTCCCGTCGTTGTCCTTCCTCAAGGATATTTCCTAAATTTGT
The DNA here is from genome assembly GCA_030684735.1 of Bacteroidales bacterium. Lineage (GTDB taxonomy): Bacteria > Bacteroidota > Bacteroidia > Bacteroidales > JAAYJT01 > JAAYJT01. The sequence continues at coordinate 7,346 of JAUXXY010000147.1, forward strand.
ATCACTAATGTATAGTCCCTTTCATATCTATAAACGATGTTACCAGCCATGAAAAAAAACCTTATTACCTTATTTTTATTGGTGTTAAGTGCACCCATTTTTGCCCAAACCGTAAAAAAAATAATTATTCCGGATATTCCCGGTTATGTGACCCTGAAAGGCGATTTTCATACCCATACAGTGTTCTCCGACGGGGAGGTTTGGCCTACAGTCCGCATTGATGAGGCTGTGCGTGAAGGCCTTGATGTGATTGCCATTACCGATCACATTGAATATCGCCCACACCTAAGTGATGTGCCATCGGACCATAACCGCTCCTACGACATTGCCAAACTGCATGCCGGCAAGCACAATGTAATACTTATTAAAGGAGCCGAGATTACGCGCTCGATGCCACCAGGCCATTTTAATGCACTCTTTATTACCGATGCTGCTGCCCTTGCCAAAGATGATTTTAAGGCAGTAATAAAGGAGGTGAAAAAACAAGGCGGTTTTATCATTTGGAACCATCCCGGATGGAAAGCCCAGC
>JAUXXY010000156.1 GCA_030684735.1 Bacteroidales bacterium
TGCCTGAAAATTTTATAGTGATGGAAACCGGGGGAATGAAAGGGAGAGGAAAAGAGATGGTAAGAGAAGAACTTCATCAGATATTATGCAAACGTTTCAGTATCAATTCCGTTCACTCAGAATACGGCATGACCGAAATGCTTTCTCAAGCCTATGCAAAAAAACATGGCATCTATCACAGTCCGCCCTGGTTGAGGGTGCAAATCAGGGATGTAAACGATCCTTTTCAATTATCAGGCTACAACAAAACCGGAGGTATTAATATAATTGATCTGGCCAATGTATATTCCTGTCCGTTCATCGAAACACAAGACCTTGGACGCAAATACGAAAACGGTACTTTTGAGGTGGTGGGACGCTTCGACCGAAGCAAAACCCGGGGTTGTAACTTGATGATACCCTAAAATTCCTCGGCATATATACTTTGAACGGTCATTGAAGCAGTAGCCGTAGAAGCGGAAGTAGGCAGTAGCAGTAAGCAAGACTGCTGCTGCCGCTGCTACTGCAACTTTAACCCGGTGAGATCAGAACTATCTAACTTGGTAAACCGTAAGCTATTCCAGATTGTATACAATAATATCAGGGCTGTCGTTGCGCGGAGAATTAATCAGGACAGATACCCGATAGGCTTTCAGGCGATTTGATGGGAAAGGTTTTAGTAATGCTTGCAGCCCGGAGGCATAATTTCTTTCGAGCCAAACGGGTTCGTCTTCCGGATTCAGGATCACTGGCATACGATTGTGCAAGGGCTGCATAAGGTCGTTGGCTGCGGTTGTAATGATTGAAAAGCTCCGAAAGCTTACACCTATTTTGTCTTCCCATGTTTCCCAAATTCCTGCCATGGCAAACGGTTCATGATTTTGCAGGGTGATATAATATGGAACCTTTAATTTACCTGATTTTTTCCATTCAAAAAACCCATCGCTAAGCACCAGGCATCGTCTTGTGCGAAATGCATTGCGGAAAGCAGGTTTTTCGAGAATAGTTTCAGCCCTTGCATTGATGAGTTTGTTGCCGATACTGATGTCTTTGGCCCAAAATGGGATTAATCCCCATCGAAAGTAGCTGATTCTGCCGGGATCGGCATTCGGAACCACCGCAAGCATCTGTGTGGGAGCACAATTATAACGAGCCACATAGGACTCCGCACCTCCGGCCAACCGGAAACGTTCATTTAGAATTTCTTCATCGGTAGTAAGCGAAAAGCGACCACACATAAGTACAAAATCAATATATCCCAATAATTCTAAGGATTAAAAGTAAGAATAAATGCATTGAAACAGGGCTTCCCTGAAATTTTATTATTAAATTTGGATTCTTTGGACAAACAATCATTTCAACCTATAAAACCAACGAGTATGAAAAAATTTGCAGTAGTGCTTTCTGGATGCGGCGTTTATGATGGTGCCGAAATCCATGAAGCGGTATTAACCATGCTGGCCATTCGCAAAGCAGGAGCAGATTACCAGATTTTTGCACCTGATGTGATGCAGCACCATGTATTAAATCACCTCAATGGTCAGGAGATGTCCGAAAAACGAAACGTGCTGGTTGAGTCGGCACGTATTGCCCGCGGGAAAATACAACCACTGCGTGATTTCAATGCTTCAGCTTTCGACGCATTAATTTTCCCCGGGGGTTTTGGTGTTGCCAAAAACCTTTGCACTTTTGCTTTGGATGGTCCATTGTGCACAGTAAATAGCGATGTTGAAATTGCAGTAAAAGCGATGGCCACGCTGAAAAAACCCATCGGGGCCCTTTGCATTTCTCCTGCTCTTATTTCAAGGATTCTCGGTGATGTGGAGGTAACCATCGGCCAGGATGCAGGCACAGCCGAAGCCATTACAAAAATGGGGGCTAAGCACATTCAGACCACTCATGGCGAAGTGGTATTTGATGCAAAACACAAAATATTCACAACACCCTGTTATATGCTTGATGCAAACATTGAACAAATCGCCCTGGGTGCAGACAATATTGTGAAAGCTATGTTAGAGGTAATGTAAGCTTCTGAAGCCACTATACTCCTTAGATACGGGAAGTAATAAATCCGGCAAATACACATTCCATAATTTCATTCAATGGGTTTTATCTCTTGAGCCATACCTCAGGATGATTAACTATTTTTGCAGGGAATCAACCAATTCTAATTAACTGTAGGATGAAATATTTTTATCGTCGAATATTGCTCGTTATTTCATTTATCGTTTACACATTATCTGTTTTTGCGCAATACCCTGAGTGGAACGACCCTAACAGTCTTCCGCAATGGATGACACCCGAAGAGGAGTTAAGGCGTGATGAGATCGGCAAGAATTTTATCGCAAGCTCCTTTCCAACAAGCCCTATCCACAACATCGCCGAATTTGAGAGAATGGAAGCGGTGCTTATACGTTATCCGCTGGGTATTTCAACTGCCCTAGTGGCTGCTATGTCGCAGCATACCAAGGTGCTCACTATTGTTTCGGAGCAAACCATCCAAAATATCGCTTTCAATACTTTTCAGTCGGCGGGCGTTAATATGGTAAATTGCCAGTTTCTGGTTGCCCCATCCAATTCATACTGGACCCGTGATTACGGCCCCATGTATGTGACTGAAGGAGATAACCAGGTGTCAATCGTCAACTTTATTTATAACCGCAGCCGGCCAAAAGACGATTCCATACCCATCAGGGTTGCCCAATACTATAATATTCCTGTTTATTCGATGCCACTTACCACCGCAGGAGGGAATTATATGTGCGACGGTTCCGGTAATGCAGCATCCACCGACCTGGTTTATTCTGAAAATGGAAACAATCCTGTCTTGGTAAACCAATTGGTGCACAACTATCTTGGCATCAACACCTATCATGTTACCATTGATCCCCCAGGTGCTTATATTAAACATATTGACTGCTGGGGCAAGTTTCTTGATGTTGATAAAATCTTGATAGGACAGGTTCCCTCCACACACGCCAGGTATTGGGCCTTTGAGCAGGTGGCCAACTATTTTGCCAACCAGATTAGCGCTTATGGTACTCCTTTCCGGGTTTTCAGGATATATACACCCAACCTGCAACCATATACCAACTCTTTGATTCTAAACAACAAGGTTTATGTACCCATCGTCAATTCTACTTTTGATGCCCAGGCCCTCCAGGCGTACCGGAACGCCATGCCGGGCTATGAGGTGCTTGGTTTCACGGGTAGCTGGCAATCAACCGATGCGCTGCATTGCCGTGCCCTGGGTCTTGCGGACCGCAACATGCTCCGTATTTCGCATATCCCGATCAACGGCACTCATCAGTATCAACCAGCATTCAATATCTTGGCCAACATCATTCCTTATAGCGGTTCTGCCTTGAAAACTGATTCATTGCTGGTTTTTTACAAAGCCAACCAAGGTATTTATAAAACAGCCACCCTGAACTTGGTGAGCGGGAATACTTACACGGCCACCATCCCGGTTGCTTCAGGTGATACCCTTATTACGTATTATCTTTTTGCTGCTGATCAATCAAGTTGCCGGGAAAACTGGCCGTTGATCGGCAGTCCCGGCGCACGCTCCTTTAAGGTAGCCTTTCCCACCGGAAATCATGATACCCCACTTACCCGGTTTG
>JAUXXY010000056.1 GCA_030684735.1 Bacteroidales bacterium
ATATGCTATATATAAAAAAGTTAACAATGATAAATATTATCTTTTCTTTGGGACTTGGAATTTGGGGCTTGAGACTTTCATTTTCTATCCCGCAGAGCCTGTCCCGTCCATACAGGGTGCGGGAGACTTTATGGACAAACACTAATTGTTCCCGTCTTCAACAGGCAACGGCTTTCTCGACCAGAACCAGGCAATGGCCAACCCGCTCAGTATGTGCCAGAGGCCCCACCAAGCAGCTATAAAAGCCATTCCCCCAAGACCATCGAAAAGTTTTGGATTAAAAATCAGTACCAGTGCAAGCCCTGAATTCTGAATGCCGGTTTCAATACTTAGGGTTCGGCGATCCTTGGGGGGTAGTTTAAATACTGTCGAAATCGAATAGCCCGTAAGCAATGCCAATGCGTTGTGCACAAATACAATCAGGATAATCAGGTGTATGTATTTAAGAAAATAACCAACATTGGCCGAAAATGCCGCAACGATAAAACCAAGAAAAAGTATGATTGATACATTCTTCACCGGTTTAATAATTTTCAAGGTGGTTACAGGGAAACGATCCGAAAACCAAATACCAATAATAACGGGTATTCCGAGTAGGATAATAACGGTCTTAAGCATTTCGAGTGGATCAATTCGGATAGGGATGACAAGGTTTGCAGCTTCGGAATAAAGACTTCCCCATAAGGTAAAATTGAATGGGGTCATAAAAATGGCGGATATGGTGGCAATGGCGGTGAGACTTATTGAGAGTGCTACGTTGCCTTTGGCCAATGATGAAATAAAGTTAGAGATATTGCCACCCGGGCAGGCTGCCACCAGAATCATTCCCATGGCCACGCTGGGTGTGGGCCGGATAAGTAGCACCAGCAGGAAAGTGAGGGCAGGCAATGCGACAAATTGCGAAATTACACCAAGCAACACGGATTTAGGTTTCTTCACAACCAGCCTGAAATGACTGATTTTAATGCCCAACGCCACACCGAACATAATTAAAGCCAGGGTGATGTTCATAAACAGCAAACCTCCGGCGCTGAAGTTCAGCCTTATCCAATCGAGTGTTTCGAGGCTGGCTTTTATATGCATGTCAATCTTGCGAACATGAGAACCGGATATTTCAACCCGGTGACGGGAAGAATAGTACCAATCCTGACCCGTTTCGATGCGTTCGGGTTGGCCAGCCACTTCCAGCGCTTCGGCCACACCCATGCCAATGCGCATATATGCCACAGGGTTTTCGGGTCTGACGTCCCTTTGGTGCGGGCGTAGGCTGATCTTTTTGTCGAGCAGGGCGGGGCTGAGCCGGATGTCGGCTATCTCCTCCCCTTTCACGACTACCTCATTCTCGCCAGGATATATCCAGCGGGCTACCAGGACTTTTTCAGTAGGTTGCCCCATTACATCAAGCACCTGTGCTGAATCCATGCCTGGAGTAAGGGTTTTGAGCCGAAGGCTATAGTTCTCGGCTTGCAGTGAATTCGTAAAAACGAAAAAAAATGCTGCAACCGTTGGCAGCACACCGAAAAAATTCATGAATGAAAAAAGCTTCTTCATAGGTAAAATATTTTTTGTGCAAAATACAAAAAAAGGATCATCAAATAACCGTGCATTCTAAGGGTCAAATTTTTTCGGTGTAACCCACCCAATTTGTTATTGTCGTCCGGGATATACTTTCAGGCCTTCTTCAAGTCAGACCATTGCAGATTTTAGGTCGTCAACCTTTAGCACATAGCTGATGCGAATCTCGCTTTTGCCTTTGACAGGGTTTGAATAGAATCCTGTGGCCGGGGCAAACATTACGGTTTGCATGATATTCATCGAGCACCTCTTCGAAATACTCCTTCGATGTGTCAACAGCAGCTTCTGTAGCCACCTGGCCCTGTGAAGACGGACTGAGGCGCGCCTGGGTAAACTTCAAAGCAGTTTTCATCACCACTCTGTTTCTTGAAATTATGCAGTCAATCCTCACATCACGTGCGCTATAACGTTTTGATACTGAATTTATTAAAATTACATACTACTCGAGACCCGCGAGGTTCATCACTGAAAAATGCCGGGTTCCATCGCGTCAAAATGCGTATTATACTTCGTCGGCAATCAGGCAGATGTCTTATTTGAGCACAAACTCTCGCAGCACTTCAATTTTTTCACGCGCATAAAATATCCGGTCGGATTGTTGGGGTTACAAATGAGGATGACCTTTGTACGCGGTGTGATAGCCGTTTCGAAATCGGTAATCGGGGGCAGGGCATATCACTTAGCCGCATATTGGCCAGGCTTGCCCCGGATCTGGCCAGCGGGTTGATCGATTATGGAAGCGCCATGCATTGCAAAAGGCTCTTCAATTGAAACCATTACTAATAAAGACATCAAAGATGTTCAACACAGGCTACACAATAGATGAAGAAAAAAGTCGGGGTTTTTGTCGCCGAATGAGCTTTTTTATTATTTTTGTCTATTCAAAAAGTTGCTTTTATGACTTGAATTCAGAATTTATTAAAAACTTAAAAAAGAAATAATATGCTTATTTTAAATCAAGAAGAGGTAAAACAAATTATCCCGTTATCACAAATTGATAAAGTGGTTAAATGCGTAGAGAGCGCGTTTTTAAAACATGGAAAAGGCGAAGTTGATATGCCTCCAAAAACATATCTTTTTTTCAAAAAAGATAAAGGCGATTTACGAATCATGCCAAGTTTTTCTGAGGAATTAGGAATGGCCGGGACAAAGATTGTAAACGTCCATCCGGATAATCCAAAAAACAATCTTCCAACAGTAGGCGCAGTTATTGTTTTAAATGATGCAAAAACAGGTATTCCCATTGCCTTTATGGATGGAACATATATTACAGGCGTGCGAACTGGCGCGGCTGGAGCGGTTGCCTCAAAATATCTTGCAAAAAAAGACGCCAAAACATTGGGAGTAATTGGCGCCGGACAGCAAGCGATATTTCAAATTGCGGCTACAGCCTGTACAATTAAATTACAGGATATTCTTGTTTATGACGTCAATGAAAAAAGTATTGAATTGCTATCGGTTGAATTAGAAAAAATCGGCATAAAAATAAGGAAAGCCGGATTAGAAGAAGTTTCAAAACAAGATATTCTGACAACAACCACCCCTTCGCGCGATCCAATTGTTAAAAACGAGTGGGTTATGCCGGGTATGCACATAAACGCTGTCGGCGCCGATGCCGAAGGGAAAGAAGAGCTTGATCCAACTATTTATAAAAGAGCAAAAATAGTTGTCGATGATTGGATTCAGGCCTCCCATTCGGGCGAAATAAATGTGCCCGTTGCCAAAGGAATGATTACAAAAAGCGATATTTATGGGTCTTTGGGAGAAATTGTTGCAGGAATTAAAATCGGAAGAGAAAATAATGAAGAAATTACCGTTTTTGATTCTACCGGCCTTGGCATACAGGACTTATTTACCGCGGTAATGGTTTACGAAGAAGCGCTAAAAAGGGGAGCGGGGAAAAATATTGAAATTTTCTAGTTTTAACTCTTGGAGGTGTAGAAAAAATTAATTACGTGTGGATAATATAAACTTTTGACCTGTTTTCTTGCTGAGGTATGTTAATAAAAATGTCTAAAAAATACCTCAAAATAAAAATTCTCAAAAAAACTAATCCATCTATATTTCTTCTAAAAATCTCTTTGTGTGTCTCGCAACGGATACGGAGCATTTGAAGCTAATTTCTTCATCAAGGTCTATACCTAATGATTTTGCTCGGCATCTCTTATTACCACGAGAGTGAGAGATGCCAGTTTGTGAACGGGGTTGTTCTGGTAATAACCTAAACATTGCCACCACAAATTTAAAAGGTTTTTTTGAAAATTTCATGTAAGTTGTCAGGGTGAAAAAAATCTCGTTATGCACGAGGTATTTTTTTTTAATTTCAAAGTTCGAATTATTACAGTTAAATTCATTGATGATTTCATCTGGCTTACATCAATTTCGACATTTTTGTAGTACTCGATAAGTTTTTTTCTGTACGACAGGATACCAGCCGAATGACTGTACTCGATCACTTTCTGGTTGAAGTTTCGAATGGCATCAAGAGCCACTTTGGGTGTTTCAATATCGGGTTGACCGATGTTCAGGTGATATACCTTAACACCACGACTTTTGGCGGATTCGGCATAAGGAACGAGCTTACGGATAGGCGATTCGGGCATCATTTTGCCCTTTCTTGATATGACAGGCATGGCGATAGAAATTAGATTAAATTTGGCGAATGAGGGAATTCAATGATGCAAATGTAGAATTAATAACGAATGACTGAAAGTGTAAGCGAGGCAGATAAATTATCCTCACCTACACGTCAAAGGGTTGATTGCAACAGGTTTTGGGCGGTGCTCACCTCTACAAAAGAAGGCCCCACTTTTTTACCAAAATTTCCGGCCAACACTACCACCAGATCCTCGGAATCTAGATATTTTGAATTCAGCAGTCGTTCGAGCACCACCTTAGTAAACTGTTTTTTAGATGTTTCTACCGAGATAAACTCGGGATACACGCCAAAATTCAGGGCCAATTCGCGCATCACCTGCATATCGTAACACTGGGCATAGATAGGACATTTGCCGCGGAACGATGCCAGGTAGATGGCAGTTTTTCCTGTATCGGTATCGGTGATGATGGCCCTGGCATTGAGGCTGGCCACAGCCCTGACTGCAGATTTTGCAAGGAAGCCAGATATTTCGTTGTTGTGGGGTTCGATGTTTTTGTTTTCCATGAATTCGCGGCTTTGCTCAGCCACACGGGCTGTGCGAGCCATAATCTGCACCGATTCAAGCGGATAGGCGCCATAGGCTGTTTCGCCGCTAAGCATCAGGGCATCCGTACCGCTAAACACTGCGTTGGCAATGTCGGCAATCTCGGCGCGGGTGGGCCTGGGATTGGTGATCATGGAATGAAGCATCTGAGTGGCCACGATGACTGTCTTGCGCTGGTTGATGCATTTATCAATCAGTTCGCGCTGAATGACAGGGATTTGTTCAGCCGGAATCTCGATGGCCAGGTCGCCGCGGGCCACCATCACCCCATATACATGCGGAAGTATCTCATCTATATTATCAACCCCCTGCTGGTTTTCTATTTTGGCGATGATCTTGATTTTACTTTGATGCCGGTTAAGAATCTCCTGGATGGCCAGCACATCTTCTTTGCTGCGAACAAATGAATGGGCAATGAAAGATACATGATGGGCTATGGCAAATTCTATGTACTCCCGGTCGCGATCACTCAATGATGGCAACTCAAGAGCAATACCAGGAAGGTTGACACTTTTTCTGTTCTTGATAAGCCCGGAGTTAAGTACGTCGCACACAAGATGATCGGGGGTTTTATGGATCACCTTCAATGCGATATCTCCATCGTCAATCATCACCAGGTTTCCGGGTTCGAGCACCGAATGAATTCCTTCGTAGCTGACAAATAGCTGGTCTCCATGTGATTCGCCATTTCCTCCGAATAATCTGATAGACATTCCTTGCTTCACTTCAATGGCTTCGCCCAATGCGGAGGTACGGATTTCAGGGCCCTTGGTATCAATCATTACCGGGATCTTATCGCTTACCGTGCGCACATTTTCGATAAGCCTAAGCGCACCTTCCGGAACTTGGTGGGCAGTATTGATCCTTACGACATTCATACCGGCCTCGTATAAACTGCGTATAAAACCGGGTTCGCAGTGTTTGTCGGAGAGCGTGGCAACTATTTTTGTCAGCTTCATGGGGCTTATAATTATGAAGCAAAAATATAAAAACCAGGACAATAATTTCAATAAAATCAGAATTGCCCTGGTTTAAAATGCGATCATCATGCAGAAAACGTCTATCTGGCTTTCCGGACTTTACCCTTGCGTCTGTTCATTTTGTAAAGTGTTAATCCATCAATTACTTCATTTGTCTTGATAAGATCAAACACAACAGAGTGGTGTACGTAGTCAACGCCTAAATTGTCGAACAACGACTTAGCATTCAGGTAATAATAATTGCCGGCTTTGTTTACTTTGAAAGCGTCGTCGGTGATTTTATCCTGAATAAGCAAGTATAATTCGTCTTTACTTTTCCCCTCCTGATTGTAAGCAAAACGAACACTCTTATGATTATCTAGTGCCATGGCTTTGATTGCAGATGATGAAAAATTAAGCTTTCCGTTACTTTGTACAGTGCACTTAAGGGTGCCTTCAAACTGCTTTGCATCTAAAAATTTGATCTTCATAGTATTTTTATTAAGGTTTGGCGCAAAAATACTAAATAATTGTTTAATAGTATGCATCAGAATCATTTCTTTTAACCTTTTTTTAAATAAAATTTCACCAAATCTTACAAAATAAGTTATTCTCAATATTCGCTTTTTGAAAACGCAAATGATTAAACAATATTAATTAGATTTGCAGAAATTACACTCAGAGAGCCTGAATGTTCGACATATTCTTCATCATGATCCTATGTATTGATTTACAGATTTTTACAGATGAATATCCTCAAGAACGCTCATCATAAATTCGT
>JAUXXY010000162.1 GCA_030684735.1 Bacteroidales bacterium
GAGCTCAACTTTCTTGGGGTCAATCATCACGAATTTGACCTGCGATGGATGTTTCTTATAAAGCAGCGAGGTGATAATGGCATTCAAGCCCACCGATTTACCCTGACCGGTGGCACCTGCCATCAAAATGTGCGGCATCCGTGTGAGGTCGGCCACATAACTTTCGTTCGAAATGGTTTTACCCATGCCAAAAGGTAGCTCATATTTACTAAACTGGAATTTATCGGATGTGAAGATGGACTTCATCGAAACAATTTCGGGGTTTTGGTTGGGTACTTCAATGCCAATGGTGCCCTTACCCGGAATGGGTGCGATGATTCGGATGCCAATAGCCGATAGGCTCAGCGCAATGTCATCTTCCAGGTTTTTAATTCTTGCAATACGTACGCCGGGAGCTGGAATTATCTCGTAGAGTGTTACCGCCGGGCCAATGGTGGCCTTGATCTTTTCAATTTTAATGCCGTAATTTCCAAGCGTTTGTACGATACGGTTTTTATTCTCCTCAAGTTCTTCACGGTTCACTTTTATCCCGTGGTCCGAAAAATCGTCGAGCAGGTCAGTAGTCGGAAAAACATAGCTGGCCAGGTCGAGCGTAGGATCGTAGGGGGTGTCAATGGTGTAATGAGTAATGCCGTTATTGCCGTTTTCTTCAATGAGCGCTGTCGCCATTGGTTGTTCGATCGTAAACTCAACTTCATGTGTCGGGTTGCTTCCTGAAAATGTGCTGCTGATTGATTTCTCGCCTTTTGGTGTTAGCTCGCCATCTTCAGCGGGAGTTGAAGTTTTAAAGTTCCAAACTTCATCAGCATCGCCCACTGCATATTCAGTGGTATTGTATTTATCTTCCTTGATCGTGTTTTTGCTGCCAGGCCTAAACCATCTGTTTTCACCGTCATTGTCGGGCAAAGGTTTTGCTTTCTTTTTTGGCACCAGGCTTTTAAGCGACAGGTTTACGGTAAAAACAAACAACATGATCAGGATGAAAAACAACAGCATACCCGTTCCGATTTGCCCCATAAAACCCTCGAGCCACTGATAGCCAAAAACGCCAAACACACCTGCGAGTACCGAATATTCGTTATTGTGAAAAAAGAAACCCATGGTCAGGCTAATCCATACCAGTAGGATCACACACAGGCGTAAGGTTCGCCAAAGAGAGAACAAGGTTCTGCCGAATGTCAGCCTGATTCCGGCTACGATCATGAAGATAACGATGAAGAAAGTGCCTATGCCAAACCCTTGTTTTATAATTTGCCATGAGAGGGCTGCACCCAGCCTGCCTCCCCAATTCTGCACATCCAGGCTGGTGTCGAACAACAGGTCGTACAACGTTACATTGGCGACGCTGGAATCTGAAACCCACGAGAAATAATTGATAAGGTAGGAGGTGCAGGAAATAAGTGTGAAGGCAGAAAAAAGGATCAGGAAAACCCCCACCGAAACATGAAGTTTCTCATCTTTGAAAAAGCCCCAAAAACCAGCTTTGCCGGAAGTGGATTTTTTCGATTTCTTTTTAGAATTTTCCGGCTTATCCTGTCGCAGGGTGTTTTTTATGACGGGTTTTTCTTTAGTAGGCATTTATCAAGTTTTTCAAACGGCAAAATTACGCAATCCTCTGTTATTTCACTACCCTGAATATCTTGTTCCACCGTATCTTGCCTCCCAAAAGAGGTTTCTTGGAATCAAGCGAAAGCCATACAAACACCGCTTTACCAACCACATGATCGTTTGGTACAAAACCCCAGAATCGCGAATCGGCTGAGTTGTGGCGGTTATCGCCCATGAGCCAGTAGTAATCGAGCTTAAAAGTGTAATGCTGGGTTTCCTTCCCATTAATGAATATCCGGTTGTTGTTCACTTCCAGTTTGTTAAGCTCGTAAGCGGTGATGATTCGCTCGTAGAGGGGCAGGTTTTGTGGTGTGAGCAGTACGCTGTCGCCTGCTTTCGGAATATACAGCGGCCCGAAATTATCAACATTCCAAGGATAAGCGGGATTGTGAGGGAAAATATATTGCTGCCAAATGCCAGCAGGTTGATTATTTTTACGAACCTCAACTACCTCAGGATTATTTTGTAACTCCTCAGCAGCACGCTCTGTGAGTGTAAGATAAAACTCACCGGGGCCTGCCATCATCACATCTTCAGTGATGTCGAGTTTATTCAGCAGCCTGGTGCTGAGGCGATTACCAGTGGTTTTTATGAAAAATCTGAACTGTGCCAGGGGTGGCCGAGCTTGCTCAATACCATTGATGAATAGAGCTTGGTCAACAATATGAAGTGTATCGCCAGGAAGAGCAACGCATCGCTTGATATAATTTTCTCGTTTATCAACGGGCCGCGCCACCACATCGCCAAAATTCAGTTTGTCGTTCAATACACGCTGGCGCCCGTATTCCCTCACAAGGGCATAATAGCTCTGATTCTGAACCTTCAAAGCCACTGTGTCCCCATCAGGATAATTGAAAACCACAGCATCGCCACGTTTTACATGTCCTAATCCGGCGAATCTGTAAAACGGAAGTTTGATCCATTCGACATATGATTTGGCGAACTTTGACAAAGGCATGGTGTGATGAACAAACGGAAAAGCAATGGGGGTATTGGGAACTTTAGGTCCATAAGCCAGT
>JAUXXY010000166.1 GCA_030684735.1 Bacteroidales bacterium
ATGCCACTGGCTATGTTAAGGTCAATGCGTGTAACAAGCTGCAATACGGTATCAGCTGCGGCGGCTTGTTTTATGGTGTGTTGCATCAATTTGCGACAATAGGCGATTTGTTGGTCGGTACTGTTGGTATCTTGTATCACAGTAAGGGGATAGATGGGCTCTGCCGACATAGGATCTTTCACCAGGATGGCTAATTCGATAAGTTTTTCAACTGTTTCGGGGTTTGATACAGGAACCAGAATTCGCTCGGGTTTTTCGGTCAGCTGCTCGGGATTGGAATCTAATTCGAGGGCAAGTTTCCTTGCCGCTGATTCGGTGGCAAAAGAAGCGATTAAGCAAGTGACCAGGATCATGAGTAATGAGCCATTCAAAACATTTTCGTTTAGCAGTCTCAGGTTGTAGCCAATCGTAACAGCTGCCAGCGTGGCCGCAGCCTGCCCGTTGGTAAGCCCAAAAATAATCCTTCGCTGAGTTGATGAATATCCATACACCAACTGTGTGAGAAAAGCAGCCAGCCATTTTGTGGCAGTAGCCACTACCGTCATAGCAACAGCCACCTTAATGGCTTCGGAGTCTTGAAACAGTACCTTTAGATCAACAAGCATACCCACACCGATGAGGAAGAAGGGAATAAAAAGAGTGTTTCCAACAAATTCAATCCGATTCATGAGTGAGGAATTTGTGGGAATCAACCGGTTTAGTGCAATGCCTGCAAGAAAAACCCCAATGATCGGTTCCAGCTTTGCTAATTGTGCAATAGAGGCAGATAAAAAAGCAATCACTAATACAAATAGGAAATGTGCATAACCTTCTCCGGCGAAATTGTTGAAAAACCATCGGGTAAGACGCGGTACGCCCCAAAAAATCAAAATGCCAAAGAACCCTGCAAGTAAAATGATTTGCATGATAAAGGAGATATCCAATGCATTGTGCTTGAGCTGAACAATGATAGATAAGATCAGCAACGAGAGTGTGTTTGTGATTATTGTTCCGCCTATCGCTATCGTAACAGCCTCTGTTTGAACGAGTCCGAGCTTGTTTGCTATAGGATATGTAATGAGTGTGTGCGAGGCAAACATGCTGGCCAGAAGTGTGGAAGTTGAAAGGTTGAAATGCAGGTAATAATAGCCGATCATGGTTCCTAATACCTGCGGTAGTAGAAAAGTAGCCATGCCAAAGAAAATACTTCGATGACGGCTACGTCTGAATTGCACCATATCAATTTCCAATCCGGAAAGCAACATTATATAAAGCAAACCAACGGTACTGAACAGCACAATGCTGCTGTCGCGCAACAGGATGTTAAGTCCATTGGGCCCGATGATGACACCGGCGAGAATCAATCCTATAATGCCCGGTATCCGCAACTTCCGCAACACAATAGGGGAGAGCAGGATGATGAGCAATACCAGCGCAAATATCAGTACTGGATTCTGGAGAGGTAATGTTATACTTTGAATGGTCATAAATTGCGTATGATAACAAGTAAGCAGTGGCAGTAGCAGTGGTCTCGCAAGTGCGGGAGGAGGACTGCCGCTGCTACTGCCGCTGCAACTTTAAACCGTTTGTTGTTCCCGATTGTAGTATAATAGCTTAAGTAGGTTCATAGGATTCCCCTGGTTCGCCTGTTTCTGTTTTTTGCAAAAATACATAAACACTTGAAAAGTGTTAGTATGTAAAATTGCATTCGGCAGTTATTGATATCGCTTGAAATGCCAACAACTGATTCTCTTTTAACTATAGACGTGAATCCGTGAAGCGAATCCGTCATTCCGAACGCAGTGAAGGAATCTCTGTTGATGAAAGAGATTGCTTCAGTCGCTTCGTTTCTTCGCAATGACGTACCGTACAAAAATCTGTTCACGGATTCAGGTATAGATCCATAGTTTTTTATATTTTCGTGCAAAACTTATTATTGATGAATCAACAAATCAATTTCTTACGCAAACACGCAATATACCTTTTTCGTATATCTCTATTTTTGCTTTCGGTCGTACTTATTATGTTCATATTTCCGCGAGAGGGAAAGTTTAAATACGAATTTCAACGGGGTAAACCCTGGATGCATGAAGATCTGATTGCATCCTTCGATTTCCCTATTTTAAAGCCAGCTAATGAGATAAGCCAGGAACGCGAGTTGGTTATACGGCAGATTAAACCCTATTTTCGTTTCAATAATCAGCAACTCTCGCCACAACGCAGTCAATTGATCCAACACCTGCAATCGAAATTGCAGACTCCTTCAGGCAGATTGCCAGCAGGTTATGAGACCAGCAAAAAGCAGGCGTTGGAGGTTTTCGATAAAGTGCATGAAAGAGGTATTATAGAAATGAATCCTATGTTGGAAGGCCGGCCATCTGATTTCCAGCTCATGGTAATTAAGGAAAATACGGCCAACGAAGTGGAAATGAACAAGTTGTTCACAATTCAAACTGCCGATCTGTGGGTTCGAGGACAGTTGAAATCGCTAAACAATGCAGTCAATAACGAAATTCTTGCTGTGATTATCTCAAATCATCTTATTCAAAACGTTTTTTATGATCAAGCAACTACCGAACATGAAAAGCAGAATGCCCTCGCACGCATTTCGCAAGCTCGTGGCATGATACAAAAAGGGGAGCGAATCATCTCAGAAGGCGAACTTGTAACGGCAGAGAAATTGCTTATTCTCGAATCTTTTCGAAAGGAATATGAAACACAGGTGGGCTCCACCATAAGTTATCTCGGAATCATTGCAGGCCAGAGCATTCTCGTGACGATCTCGTTGGCTGTGCTTCTGCTCTTCCTGATTTTCTTCAGGCCAGATTTGTTTATGCAAAACAAAAACATAGTGTTCATCCTGTTGGTAATCCTGCTTATGGTGTTTACCATAAGTTTTGTTGTCCGCAATCATCTCCATTATTTTTATCTGCTGCCAGTTTGCCTGGTGCCTGTGCTGATCAGGGTATTTTATGACACTCGCCTCGCTCTCTTTGTTCACCTGGTCGTAATTATTATCACTGGCTTTTTGGTTCCCAACAGTTTTGAATTTGTTTTTCTGCAGCTTATTGCTGGAATCATTGCAATTATCAGTGTGGTAAAGGTAGATAGACGTGGCCTGTTTGTATTAAGTGCCTTCCTGATTTTCATTACCTATTCAGCAATTTATACTGGCATGAACCTGATGCAGGAAGGTAATTTTTCAACAATCGGAACTACCAACTACCTGCTGTTTGGTGGCAGTGCTCTACTTACTTTGCTGGCCTATCCGTTGATTTTTATTTTTGAAAAAGCATTCGGGTTTGTTACTGATATCACCTTGCTTGAGTTGTCGGATACAAATAACAAATTGCTGCGAAAGTTAGGCGAACGTGCACCTGGAACATTTCAGCACTCCATCCAGCTGGCAAACATTGCGGAAGAAGTAGTCAGAGAAATTGGCGGAAATCCATTGTTAGTCAGAGCAGGTGCCTTGTATCACGACATTGGCAAGGCTGACATGCCTGTGTATTTCATCGAAAATCAAACTACCGGTGTCAATCCGCACGACGATCTGCCCTATGAAGAAAGTGCACGCATTATCATCAGCCATGTGCCGAAAGGCATTGATATAGCACGCAAGCATAAACTACCCGAAGCCATTATTGATTTTATCCGAACACACCATGGGACCAAGAAGGCTGAATATTTTTTCACTAAGCATCTCGAAGATTTTCCTGACGAAGAAACCAACGAAGAGACATTCACTTATCACGGGCCTGCTCCATTTTCGAAAGAGACCGCTGTTGTCATGATGGCCGACTCTGTTGAGGCTGCATCCCGAAGTCTGAAAATGCCCGATCCCGAGAAAATCAATAACCTGGTTGAAACCATTATCAACAAACAACTTGCCGAAGGTCAGTATGACAATGCAGACATAACCATGCGGGATATCTACCGGATTAAAAAGATACTGAAAAAGAAGCTAATGAATATTTATCATGTCAGGATCAGCTATAGTTGACTGGCTTCTGATTAGAGTTCATACAGTTGGCTGGCTGGCCTACACTTGCCAATCTCTGATTTTGTTGTAAATTTGCACGACTTTGTTAATAATTTATATCCAATGGCTACTACCGCAGATTTTCGAAACGGGCTTTGTATTGAGATGAATGGTGAACTCTTTATGATTGTTGATTTTCAACATGTTAAGCCAGGCAAGGGAGGGGCATTCGTTCGCACGAAGCTCAAAAACCTCAAAACAGGAAGGGTGATCCCGAATACTTTTAATGCGGGAGTGAAAATTGATGTTGCCAGGGTTGAGCGTCGTCAATACCAATACCTATACAAAGACGATAGCGGTTATCATTTTATGAATACCGAAACCTTTGATCAAATCTACATTTCCGAAGATATTATCAATGCACCTGCACTACTTAAAGAAGGTCAGGAAGTCGGCATTACCATCCACGCCGATACTGAAACACCTTTGATAGCCGAGTTACCCCCCTTTGTTGAATTAGTGGTGGTCTATGCCGAGCCAGGTGTCAAAGGCGATACCGCCACCAATACGCTTCGGCCGGCTACCCTTGAAACAGGTGCCACTATTAATGTACCTCTCTTTATCGTCGAAGGAGAAAAAATCAAGGTTGATACTCGGACAGGTGGCTATTCAGAACGTGTAAAAAGTTGATTGCCTGTACTTAAATGCAACTGAACCCTACAAGCACGCTAAGCAAGATCGCCGGAATTATCCAGGCAGAATTTGAGGGTGATCCAGATTTTCTTGTCAGTGGATTAAACGAGATTCATGTTGTTCAACCTGGCGACCTCACCTTTGTTGATCATCCCAAGTACTACAAAAAAGCCCTGAGTTCGGCTGCTACAACCATCCTGATTAATAAAAAGGTTGAAAAACCCATAGGCAAGGTACTCATTTTTTCAGACGATCCGTTTGGCGATTATACCAACCTGGTGAAACATTTCATCCAGTTCCAGCCTGCCGATCGCATGATTAGTACATCAGCCATTATTGGCCCGGGAACCATCCTCCAGCCCGGGGCTTTTATTGGGAATCATGTGCTGATAGGCAATAATTGCCTGATACATGCCAATGTTAGTATTTATGACCGCACTGAGATTGGCGACAACGTTATCATTCATTCAGGCACGGTCATAGGTGCCGATGCTTTTTATTTTCAGCGCCGGCCCGCGGGGTACCGCAAACTGGAATCGTGCGGCAAAGTAATTATTGAGGAAAATGTGGAAATGGGTGCTTGTTGTACAATTGACCGAGGGGTTTCTGGGGTCACAAAAATAGGCGCAGGCACTAAATTCGATAATCATGTGCATGTAGGGCACGATACCGTTGTTGGGAAAAATTGCCTCTTTGCCTCTGCAGTGCTGCTTGCCGGAATGGTTACCATCGAGGATGATGTAATCCTTTGGGGACAGGTTGTGGTGCAAAAAGGGGTAACAATAGGTAAGAGTGCAGTAATTCTTGCCACATCGGGAGTGGATAAATCGCTCGAGGGTGGTAAAATTTATTTTGGTATTCCTGCTATCGAAGCACGAAAGAAATGGCGCGAATTGGCTGCATTAAAACAGTTGCCCGACCTTTTGGCAAAACTCTAACCTGCAAGAACTTATTAACAAT
>JAUXXY010000175.1 GCA_030684735.1 Bacteroidales bacterium
AATTTGCTGAGAATTGAGCCAAGTATATTTTTTAACTCGGTTGATTCGTTTACGAGGTATCTACATTTTTCTATATCACCTGATTTAAGATTATTAAAAATTCTTAAAAAGTAGTTTGATTCACGCATTTCTTTCAGGGAAATACCGATTTTAGTTTTAAAGTCAGGTTTTGTAGGTGACCCCTGAGATTCTTCATAATTTGCTCCGCTTGATGTTGAGGCTTTTATGAGTTGTCTTTTCATATCCATAGTCTCAATTGTATTTTTTACAGTACGCAAATACAAAATTACATCTACCGCAAATCGTAGCAATCTTTCACACAAATCTCTCTTTTGAGCTTTCATAAACTTTTACCTTTTCCCTTTTACCTTTTCCCTTTTACCTTTTACCTTTTACCTTTTACCTTTTCCCTTCATCCTTACCCTCACCCACTTGCTTTTATAATCATGATAGGTATATCAAGTTCAGCATCAGGACAAAAAGCGCAGTGCAAGGCCTTCGAGCATCAAGAAGAACAAGGCGGCAATGATGAAATATTTCCACAGTTGCCTTCCGATATTCATCTCGCTGATGACCTGATCTATGGGCCGGTCGCTGTTGCGAATGACGGCAAAATTAGTGATTCCTGCCTTTACCGCCAACTCCGAAAGCTGATCGGCCGAAAGATAATCCTGCTCCGACTCGCGGCGGTCGTAATTAAAAGCCAATGCTGAAAGTATACGCTGACCTGCCAGCAAATGATAGTTACCTGCGATGTGAATGCGGTTGAGGGCATAAATCCAGGTGCGGAAGTTCAGCACCCGGTGGCCGGGGATAAACTCAAACTGCTCATCGGAACTGCGGAGGTGGAACACCTGCTCGGTGTCGGGGGTGATGTTTCCGATCAACACCGATTCGTCGCGACCGATGATGTGATACAGCGCCTGCCGTGGAGCACTCAGCAGGGCCATTTTATAAAAGGTGGGAACAAAGAGGGCGTGAACGGGGAAGTTGGTGGCATCTTTTTCGAGGGGCGCTGCCATGGCCCACACGGTGCCTTCGCCCACGCTGTTGGTGACCAGGAACGGCTGCCCGTTTTGCAATCTTACCACCACTTCCACATCGCGCCGCGATGGCATTTGCAAGCTCCAATAGTAACGAACCCATGGCAGGTCGGTCTCAGGAGGCATGATGTACCTGCCTGAAGCATCGCGTTCAAACACATCGCCATAAACAGGGTGCAACAAATCAAGCTGGTCGAGACGTGTACGACTGGTATCGCTGGTCGAGAAAGACACCGATTGAAGGCTCTCCATAAAAATGTTGTAACTGGCCCGTTCGGCTTCCCTTGTCGGGATCACCACGAGGTGACCGCCTGCATTCACAAACTTACTCAATTCGTTGGCAAGGCCACTCGAAATGCTTGACAAGCCGCTAAGTATAATGAGCTGCTGCCCGGAAAATGTGGAATAGTTGATCTGGCGAAGGTTCACCTCCTGGTATTGAAAAAGGCTGTCGGAACCGTAGAGGGTGCGCAGGTAAGGGCTGGGTTGCCGATCGCAGATCGAAAGAACCCGGATGACAGGCAACACGTTGAAAGAGAAGAACAACTGATCGTCGAAAGTAATCGGGTAGTCGCTGATTTCAATCACGCCATTGTGCAGTCCCGTTTCGCGGATGGTGAAGGTCATGAGAAGATCATGGTGGCTGTTGGCATCGAGATCGGCCGTGGCAAGGGTGCGCTGAATGCCATTGATGAGGAGCTTCACGGGAATTTTTTCGTATTGCTGGGTGCTGTGGTTGGTGATTCTTACATGAAGCTGTGCCACTTGTCCGGGTTGTTGCACCGGCACAGCAAACCAGCAAGTATCAATGCTGAGGTTTTGCAGCGCACCGGCTGTGAGCGGAAGGAAGAAATGTCTCAGGCTTGTATCGGTTTTGGCAGGGTCGGCTATGGCCATATTGCGCTGGAAGTCGCTCAACAGGTAGACCGAAGCATGTTCTTTATTTCCGGTTCGCACAATGTCATACTGGCGCTGCAGCACATCGGAAATAGCCCGCACCGAAGGTGAGAGTTCCACTTCTTCGATAAGCGATAGCATTTCGTCGGCAGTGAAAAGGTGATGGTGGCGGCCATCGAAATCGTTGGTAACCAAGCCAAAACGCGCTGCGCGCGGATGGCCTTTCACCACCCCAATGGCCTTTTGCCTGGCTTCGTCAAGCAAACGCCCTGCATCGCCTTGAGCTTCCATGCTGAATGAGTTATCAATGTATATGCTTACCACCTCTTCGCTGCCTGCCTTGTAGCCGTGGATGGGGGGCAGGTAGGGCCGGGCAAAAGCCATCACCAGCATTGCAATGGCCAGCACACGGCTCAGCAATGCCAGCCAGTGGCGCAGACGCCTCTGCTTTTTCGCCTCGAGCTGCAGCTGCCTGAGAAAGCGTACATTGGTGAAATACACCTTGCGGTAGCGTTGCAGGTTAAAAAGGTGCAACAGTATGGGAATGGCAATAGCCAGCAGCCCCCACAGGGCGTTGGGGTTGGTCAGTAACATCTCTGAAAGTTAGTTATATATCAGTATTATTAAGTACAGTGAAAGTTGATTTATGAACAGTGATTAACGATTTTTGATTTATGATTTATAGTTTATTGTTTTGACTATTTTTCTGTGCAGTTTCAACACTTTTCACAAAAATAGATATCAACTCATTGCTTTCGTTCAGGGCAAGAATAATTTTATCTTCTGATTTATAGAGTTTTGTGCGAAATATAATTTTCAAACAGATATTGGTTTCCCTCAATTCTTTCAAAACGATTTTTATTTTGTGGATAAAATCTCTGCGAGATTCTCCGCTTTGGGCCTCACCATAATTTAATGCAGGAGACGTTCCTGATCGCAATAACTGCCCCGCCAGATGGTTTGACTCTTTTGTATCAAACATCGTTTTACTGATTTCAACAATCAATACTGCAAAATTTATTAATCGTTCTTCAAGGTCGTGCTTATTCATACGTTTACTTTGATTCCTTGTTTCTTCTTCGCATATCATAAATCGTTAATCATTATTCATTATTCATTATTCTTCCTGATTCTTCCTGGATGGTAGGATTTACACCTCAGGTTCCGATCAGCGATAAAGGTTATACGGCAGGATTAATTTCATTTAGTTCTCTCTTAGCACATATTCGTCGTATTCGATCTCGAAGCGCAGCTTGTGTTTCGACTCTTCGATGGCCAGCGACAGGAAAAGCTGGCGCAGTTCTTCGCTTCCCGATCGTTCGGCCAGGCGGCTGTAAAGCTTGAAGGCTGCTTTTTCGCGTTTCATGGCCAGCACCAGGGCTTGTTCGTAGCTCATTTCGGGGGTGGCTTCCGATCGAACCACAAAGTCGGCAATCTTAAGGTCTTGCACTGTGCCCGCATGGGCTTCGAGGATGCCTGTTTCCTTTACTTGCATCAGCTTGGCTTTGTGGTCCATCTCTTCGCGTGCAAATTGGGCAAACACCGATTTCATCTCGTGGTTGGCAGCATTTTCGGAAAGAGAGGTATAGAAATCAACTGCGCTTTGCTCCTGTTCGATGGCAAAGTCGAGTATTTCGTTGACGGTGCTGAATTTATCCATAGGCTTGGTTGTATAGAATT
This sequence comes from Bacteroidales bacterium, assembly GCA_030684735.1. Classification (GTDB taxonomy): domain Bacteria; phylum Bacteroidota; class Bacteroidia; order Bacteroidales; family JAAYJT01; genus JAAYJT01. Next base: position 3,621 of record JAUXXY010000175.1, read on the forward strand.
GAAGGGTCAAAGGTAGGGAAAATTTGAGGACGTGAGGGAAGTGATGTGGTGATGGAGTGATGGGGTGATGGAAGTGATGGAGTGATGGGATGATCATTGTTTTGAGCAAGTGTTAAATATCATAAATGAATATTTTTAGTCCTATGTAGATTTTGCATCATTCTTTTGTATATTTACGGCTTTGGAATTTTCATTGCAATACGAAACAATAAAAGCATGAAACCCACGGTGGTACTGGAACCCGGAGAGCATCACGGGCAAGAGGTGGTATTTTTGATTTTTCCGAAGGACGAGCAACTCATAGCTGAAGTGAAAAGGCTGGGGGTAGCGCGCTGGAGTACAACACAGCAAAGGTGGTATATTCATAGAGAGCGATTTGTGTTATCAGATGTGTTCAATGCCTTTCAAAAATTAGCTTTTGTAGATTACAGTGCGCTGAAAAACGGCAGATCAGTTTCACCTGCCACTGCCACTGCCACTGCCCCTGCGCAACCTTCCATTAACTACAACAAGCCCAAATTGCCACAATTAAGTGCTGATAAAGCCGCCAGGATTAATGATTTCCGGTACTGGATGCAGCAAAAGCGTTACAGTAAGAATACCGTAAAGACTTACACTGATGCCATCAGAACTTTTTTGCGCTATTATGCTCACCGCGAATCTTCGACATTATGCAATGACGATCTTGTGCGGTTCAATACAGATTATATTCTAGCGAACAAATACTCACCAAGTTACCAGAACCAGGTGATAAATGCTATCAAGCATTTTTTTGCTCAACAGTACCAAACTAAAATGGATATCCAAGGGATTGAAAGGCCCCGGCGTGGCAGCAAGTTGCCCAAGGTGATTGACAAAGGAGATATACAAGCCATGTTGGCTGGCATTTCAAATTTGAAACACAAAACGGCACTCGCATTGATTTATGGCTTGGGTTTGCGACGCTCGGAGCTGATCAATATGAAGATCAGGGATATTGATTTTAACAGAAAGGTACTGACCATTTTCAACGGGAAGGGGCAGAAAGATCGTGTGCTTCCGATAAGTGATAAGCTCATCCGTCTTATTCAGCAG
>JAUXXY010000058.1 GCA_030684735.1 Bacteroidales bacterium
GATGAGAAATTTCCAGAATGGAGAGCCCTGAACCATTGAGGTCGAGGATGGCTTTGGCAGTGTTTTCTATGGCCACACGCGGAAGTATGGACGGCCCTGCATTGAAATTGTGTTTTTTCATAGTGATTAAATTTTATTTATGATCATTAGGTGCTATCGGCGATTTGAAAATTAGGAAACAAAGATATGAGTTTTCCTTTTTCCTGCGAAAGAAAATATGCAAACAAATTCGATTTATAGCAATGCTTCGCTTGGCGGGCCATCTCCTGTTTTAATCGTATTTTTGTGAAAATATCCTAAATTTGAGCAGGTAAATGCTTTTACATAATGCAATTTGTTGAACCTGAATCACGTATAAAGGCCTTTGCCAGGTTAGGCAAGCTTTTGCGAGTGCATACTATCCAACCTACCAGGTATAATGAAATTCTTGCTACTGCTGTAATTAAGAGTTGTGGGGCTAATAATTGGTTTATACCAAAGCATGTATGGTTTGCCCTGCAGGCGTTGGGCCACAACCTTACGGAAGAAAACCTGCGAAGGTGGACGAGTCAGTACTTGCACAATGAAAAAGCATATTCATTACAGAAAACCGCCGGTGTTATTATGGCTGGCAACATTCCTGCCGTTGGATTTCACGATTTCCTCTGTGTTTTAATGGCAGGGTATCATTTTTGGGGTAAACTTTCGTCAAACGATATGTTTCTACTGCCAGCTTTGACTGAAATATTGATTGATATTGAGCCGCCCTTTGCTCCTTTTATTCATTTCTCGACAAAAGATATACCTCAAACAGATGTGGTGATAGCAACAGGCAGCGCCAACACCAGCAGATATTTCAACTATCACTACGGAGATAAACCACATATTTTTCGCAAAAACCGTAATGGTATTGCCATCCTTACCGGCAACGAAACTGAAACTCAACTCAAAGCACTTGCCCAAGATGTTTTTTTGCATTTCGGATTGGGTTGCCGGAATGTGTCAAAACTGTTTCTTCCTAATGGCTATACCTTCGATATTTTATTAAAGGCATGTAAATCATTTGATTATTTACGCCGACATAAGGGCTATCGGGATAACCTTCGTTACTATGGAGCAATTTTTAGCATCAATGATTTTTCGTTTCAGGCTAACAACCTGATCATTTTTCATCAAAATGCGGACATCGCTTCACCTGTTTCGGTTTTGAATTATGAGTTCTATTCAGAAATGGGAACGTTGGAGACAATTCTGAGTCTCAATGCTGACAAAATTCAATGCGTGGTTGGTTCGCAGGAAGTACCATATCGTACAATTGATGTTGGCTGCACTCAAACCCCGCAATTGGCCGATTATGCAGACGGAGTTGACACCCTACAATTTCTTTTCGAGCAGCTTAGCTGATAGCTGTATAATGAAAAACATGCAATATGAATTATGAGTGAATGATATACAGCAAAATACTTTTTCGGGAAATTTAACTCTGAAATTGAGGGTTTCTTGCAGGATTCGAAAAACATTTGTATTTTTGCACCCTCAAAAAAATTAGAGCACAGGAAAATGAAAAAAGACATTCACCCAAAGGATTACCGGATGGTTGTGTTTAAGGATATGTCGAATGAATATTCGTTTTTGACAAAATCAACCATTCAAACAAAAGATACCGTTGTTTGGGGAGACGGTAAAGAGTATCCTCTCGTTAAGCTTGAAATTTCGCACACATCGCATCCGTTCTACACCGGAAAGATGAAGTTGATTGACACCGCGGGCCGTGTTGATAAGTTCAGGTTGAAGTATGAGAAGCACCTCGAAAATCGTAACAAGGCAAAAAGCACCTAGTTAATTGTTCATAACTTTTTACTAAAAAAGCCCTTTTTACAGAGGGCTTTTTTATCTTTATCCGTTGATATTTTTCATTGAAACTCAATGTGCAGCAATATGAATTATATTCTTTTCGACGATGCAAGGCGCAACAATCTTTTACCATTCACTTTTTTGCGTCCTGTTGCAGATATTCGTTTCGGTATTCTTACCATTCGTGAAAAATGGGAAAAGCACCTAAATACAAAAACTTCTACCCTTACCGAAAAATATTTACGGGCAAAATATCCTGTGGTCAAGGCTCAACATAATTTCCTGATTAATGGAAGTATTTGTCCAAACACCCGCTTGATTGAAGAGATTCACAAGCTTGAACCCAACCAGACTCTCATGAAAGACGACTGCCTGATTGCCATGCACTTAACCGAGCATGAACTTGAGAGAACCAGTGCAAAAGAAACTCAATCGGTAGAAGAAATCTATACAGATGCACCGTTCTGTGAAATTGTCAATACCTACGATATCTTTCTCAAGAATGGCAGGGCCATTGAGGAGGATTTTGCAATCCTCACCTCCGGCCGCAAATCAGTTCGCATCCCTGCAGGAGTTCATTCTATTACGCCTCAAAATATTTTTATCGAAGAAGGAGCAAAAGTTCATTTTTCCTACCTTAATGCCTCTGCCGGACCTATTTATATCGGAAAAGATGCTGAAATCATGGAAGGTGCAATGATTCGCGGTCCACTGGCACTGTGCGAGGGCGCAATAGTGAAGATGGGATCCAAGATTTATGGCCCCACAACCATCGGTCCACAGTCAAAGATTGGAGGCGAAGTGAACCAATCGGTTATTTTTGGCTACTCAAGCAAGGCGCATGATGGTTTTCTCGGGCACTCTGTGCTGGCCGAATGGTGCAATATTGGCGCGGATACCAACACATCGAACCTGAAAAATAATTACGAACCCGTGCGATTGTGGAACTATCCCGAACAGTCGTTTGTTGACACCGGGCTTACTTTTTGTGGACTCCTTATGGGCGACCACTCAAAATGCGGCATAAATACCATGTTCAACACCGGAACTGTGGTTGGTGTAAGCGCAAATATTTACGGGACAAACTTCCAGCGTAACTTTATATCCTCCTTTGCACGGGGTGGCACGGGCGGCTTTACAACGTATGATGTCAACAAAGCTATTAAAGTGGCTGAATTCGTATATAAAAGAAGAAATTTTGAGTTTACAGATATTGATCGTGATATATTCTACCACGTCTTCAATATCACATTCGA
>JAUXXY010000176.1 GCA_030684735.1 Bacteroidales bacterium
GATTTGCTCCACCGATGTGAATCCGATGTAAGAATAAACGATTACAGATGAAGCCGTCAGTTGATCCGATACCAGCCAGTATTTACCGTTGATGTCGGTAGTGGTGCCTGATGATGTTCCTTTTATATGAACTGTAACACCAATAAGTGTTTCATTGGATTTGGCATCGGTTACAGTTCCTTCGATCTTGCGTTGTGCATAAAGCGACCCGGTTGCCAAGATCATCATCACAAGAAATGCCAGTCTTTTCATTTTATCCATGTTGAGAAATTTACAAATATACAAATTTTTAGGTTATTTGTAAGCTATTACCTTATCACCGGCTTTTATTTTTAATCCCTCAGCCTTTAGTTGTGTTCCTGCCGGGAGTACCACAACCAGCACTGCCTCGCCTGCCAGCAACTTAATTCTTACATCACCGATGCCCCCTTTTGCCAGATATTTTTTAGAAACTATATCAAACAAGTCAACACTGATATCCGATGAGTAGGTTAGGGCCTTAGCTTCTGAATAGGGATTATAGTATAGATAAACAGGGTACTTGTTTTCCGCATAAAAATCGGTAGCATTGCAATCAAGAGCCAATATACCATCTACATCAGTTGTATGAACAATTGCTCCGAATACTCCGGCAATAGAAGTACTGTATAAACTGAACATAGATTCCTTCGGCTGGCCGGCTACCCATTTAGGCCCGTCGCCGATTGAAACAGGAGAGATACCTTTAAGCACGGGATTATTATAATCGTCATTTTTACGGATGCCTTCATAACCAATAATTCCATTGGTCAGATTTTTCAACTCAGGGAGCCACTGGTGCGCATCGTCAACCTGGTCGGGGTAGAACAGGCGCGATGCATTTACCACGTTCAGCATATATTTACCAATCGCTTTGGCATACTGGGGTTCATATTTTACCAGCGGAACAAGAGGCCAGGCCATAGCAACGGAGTTCATAAAGAATGCATAGCCGCCGCCATCGGTAATGCTGCCCTGTAGCCCATGAACATCGTAATCGCCCCATTTTTCGGCAATCACACCCCATCCGTAGCGGCCATCTTTCGACTGGCAACCATCAAATGACCAGTTTAGCAGTTTTGTTACATCGTAATTGGTACCCTGTACGGCATTGAGTCTGGCGGCAGTATAGGCTCCGAACGGGAGCAGAATTTCATAAAAGCGACTTTCATTTTGATTAACCAAGGCCTGTGTGGCGCTTTTAGCTCCCTGCAGGTAACGGTCATCGCCAAATTTCCGGTAGGCTGAATACAATACCCATGCGTGTCCACCGGCGGCATCTTGTTGCCATGGGATATGGTTACGCATGGCACTCATCTGCGCATAATCGAAATAAGAGTAATCGTAGTTTCCGTTGAGCACCGAGTCTGCTTTGTAGAATTGTTCAGCCACACTGCGCTGGATAAATTCTGTGTTTTCCACATTTGGATAAAGTGCGGCAACCCCGTAATAAAGTATATTGGGGTAAACATCATACCACCAATCGCGGCCATAACCACCTCCGAGCATGGCCACCTCCGGATTGGTGTTGTTCATTACGATATTCCAGTGATTTGCGCTGTTAAAATAGTTCTGCGCCATCTTTACAAAGTTGTACCCGTGCTGGTTGGTTTTATCTATGCCCAGCAACCCTGCACTTACGAGTGAATTTAGCGAGGTGAGTGCTTCATGAAACTCGCCGTTATTTTTCTTTGGACCCTGACGTACATCGCCTATCACTGTATAAAGTCCGAATGTAACCTGATCGTAGTTCCGCCTGGAACTATCCAACCAGATCAGTGGGCCATAGGATGCCTGGTTATTGAAATCGAAGACCAGGCTGTCGAACTGCAATGATTTTTTCTTCCAGTCAATAATTTTCAAAGGTTGTGGCAGGTCAGGCATCTGATCAATACGTGATACTGATGTCTGAGCCACAGGTTCGCCTGTGTGCAAGCTGCAGGAATACAATCCTGCCAGCAGCGCCAAAGCAATTGTTATATAAATTCCTTTTTTCATTTATTTCCTGAATAAGATTGTTTCATAATGTTTTTTGCCAGGGGTATTGAGAGCATTTGCAGCGCAGCCACAATAATGAGCGAATATCTGAGTGCAAAGGTTTCAGAAACATATAAGGCAAGAAAAATAAATAATCCCAGGCCTATCACCCTACCGGCATAAAGGCCAAACTCGTGATTTAAGATATAAGCGTAGTTATTACGGTTTTCGCGTTCCGACACCACATCTATCACCTTCATCATAATTGGAAAATAGGCCAAGTCGTGCAGAGGCTGGAAGAACACCTTGCACAAAACAAATACCATTACCCCGATCATGGATAGTTCGATACCGTTTACGACGGTTCCGATGAGGAAGATTATAATACCCACGCCAAAAATAAGGATGCGGTGCTTCGGTTTTGCATAACGGCCTATCATGTATATCAGGATAGCCGTCAATCCGCCGCTGATTCCCTGTATCAATCCAAGAGAACCCTCTTTTCCCACATATTTCATAATGAGCATAGCAGGAGCTGTGACTAAAAATCCCTGAACCAAACCCTTCAGTGCTGCCAGCAATATCTGCTTATTCCAGAGCTTATCAAAACGGAAGTACAGAAAGTCCTTCTGCACCGGATTATCGAACTTGCCGCGTGAAAGTGAATACGTGGCCAGGATTGTAATAAGGAAAACCATAAGCGTTACGATGCGGTATCCTTTATAAATGTCGAAGGTAATTCCCATAAACTGAACGCCGTCGATAGAAGCCAGTAAAACTCCGATTATAACCGGCACGCCAATATTCGAAATGGTGAAAAAGAACGATTCCAGTCCAAAAAAGTAGTTGCGGTTTTCATCAGCTGTCGAATTAAGGGCCATCAGATAACGGTTGGTCCAGAAAAATCCGGAAGCAGCACCAATAAGAGTCCCTGCAACAATCAGTCCGGTAAGTGCAATATTTTCGACAAACATCATCCCAACCATGGCAACACCGCTCAGCAGAATACCAAAACTGTAAAGATGCGCCACTTTAAAACTTTTCAGCAAAAAACCATTGGCCAGCGAAGTAATAATAATTCCGGTGTACATCGCAACCTGAAAAATGGCCACATAACTGGTGTCGTTAAAGAACCGCATGATGTATGCCGCCATAAAAATTTCCACGACAGGCAACACCAGCGCATAGAGCATGTTGGTGATCAGCAGTACCCTCATGCTGTGCGGCATGGTCTGGAAAAATCGATATTCAGAGGTTAATTTGGCTAGCATAGGGTAAAGAGTGAAAAATTAAAAGTGAAAAGTGATCCCGATAGATAGGGAGTGAAAAGTGCCCTTCGACTCCGCTACCAATGACAGATTGTTCGTCTGATCCTTCGACTCCGCCTGCCTGCCTGCCGCGCAGTCAGGCAGGCGGAGTCGAAGTGTTTAAACGCTTGAAAAGAACTGAGATGCTTTTACAGATTTTCAGGAAAAAACTTTCCCTCAAAAATTACCTGTTAATTTGTTTGTTCCTCTAATGTGGAAAGAATTTCCTTGATTGAGAAACGTGCTCCACAGATTACTTCATCGCTGGCACCGTAGTAGATGAAAATGTCATCGCCTTCCACGTAGTGACCGTTGGTGAAAACCACATTTCCGAAAAATCCGGTTTGTTCGTAGGTTTGTGTAGGTTCCATAATGGGTTCTATGCTTCGCGCCAGAACTTTTGATGGGTCGTTGATGTCGAGCAACAAAGCACCCAGACAATAACGATGGTCTTTGTTGGCTCCGTGGTAAATTTCGAGCCAGCCTTTTTCAGTTCGTATGGGTGCGCCACCTGCGCCTACCCTTGCTGAATCCCAGCTATCGGGCCTTACAACAGCAATACATTTATGCTGACCCCAGTGAATAAGATCGGGGGATTCAGCCAACCATATATAATTACCGCCAAGTTCAGGACTGCTGGGGCGATGCAATGCGTAATATTTTCCGTTGATCTTTTCTTCGAA
>JAUXXY010000059.1 GCA_030684735.1 Bacteroidales bacterium
AAACATGAAAGGGTCTCGTTGAACTCCCTCAATTATAGACTTTATTAAACCCGTTTCATGTGAGCTAAAGAAGAAAGAGGTACCATGTTCAAACTTTAATCCGGAATTAATTGCCTTACCCCCATCTAACCTAGAGAAAGAATAGAGGGAGATATTATCATGGATTTTATTCCAACCAAGCCATTTGTGAATAGAACCAACTAAAAGATGTTGATGATCAAATGGAATAAGTAACTGGTTCGGTTTAATTTTGATTATTAATCTCATTTCAAGCTCTTTTTTATTATTCAATATAGACTTTGCCTCTCACCAATCAAAAGTACTTATTATTAATTTAGTTTCAAGCACCAACTCTTCAATCCCTTTTTACACCAAACCTTTCTCAGTAACCGACTCTGTATTACATTCAATTTCCAATATCACTTCCAGATTTGGCTCAGGGACTTTTTCAAAAATTGATAAATCTAAATTTTCCATTTTTTAGTTATTTAAATGTTTTCTCCCCGTATTCTCTCCTCCACACATCCCATCCCCAAAGCATTTTTTTCGCCGAAACCTGCCATATAACCGGTTCGGATAAGTGCTGGCGGTGCTGTGATCGAAAAGTCAAACGTGTAGCCTTTGAGCCTGGTTTGTGCAGGGGTTCCCGCCTTGATGGTTTCTACCCTTGACCGTGGAACATTGGAAATATTGAACGCAAAATAAATTTCTCCGTTTTTCGCATCAAGGTCTGGCTCTATCAGTTTATGCTGCAATGCTGTGGCATATTTAAACATGAGATTATTGAGCAGGTTTGTAGCAAAATCAGGGTCTTCGGGACTGAGGTAATCAACTTTTTTGTCGTTCGCGCGGGTGCGTGTCACCACCAGCGGCGATAATGTCCTGAAGTGCATGGTCGGCTTAAATACCGGTTCGGAGAGGACTTCAACCCCCTTTATCAACAAACGCACCCGGCTTTTCTGATCGCCAATTTCAAGTGCCTGGTTCTTGAAAACTCCACTAATAAAATATTCTGCAGCGGCAGGTACCATAAACGACAGGTCGAAATACAGTTGCTCGCAAAGTAATAGCATACGGTCGCCTTCGGCTTTGAAACCTTTTGCCGGAAAAGTCAGGTCAGAGAAAGTAAATAACTTGTAGGTCCTGGCGCCTCCTTCAAAGCCAATACTGTGCAGGTATTCGGCAAAAGATTGATTTCCGCCGGCAATGGTATGGTAAATTACAGCCGATAAAGGGTAATGATAGCTGAACGGGAGGGCGTTGTTTGCTTTGCTGGTACTGGATAATGTAATCCGTATTCTCATTGTTTGGGCAATTTGAGAAACAAAGGTAAATATAGCTAATGTCAGATTCTGTCAATCATGTAATCGCTGATAAATTTGAATGGCGGTGTTTAGTTTGTTTGTAAGAAAAACGCGTAGTTCAATCGGAGAGATGATGGTTACATCTTCGGCCAGGCCTGCCGCAAAGCGTCCTATGCCTTCGAAACTGCAAACCCACCCATCAAAAAGATAGCTGCAATCGCTTTCGCGGGCGATATACTTTTCGGCCAATGGGTATTCTTCGATGAGCAGGTTGCAGGCGCGTAACGAAAGCCTTACCTTTATGGGGATGCCTGTGCGCCCGCTGATGCGAAACACATCGAGGTCGGCTTGTTGGTGTTTTGACTGGTGCTGCCAGGAGGCAGAAAGCATCTCCGCTTTTCCTACACGCTCAGTTTTAAAAACCTTATTGGTGTTTGAGGATGGCTCAAAAGCCCAAAAGCTAAGATATCCGTTATTAAAAGCAAAAGGTTCAACCATTCTGTTGGTGATGCTCGCAGAGTTGGAAGAACGGTAGCCTGCCAGGATAACCTGCCTTTTATCTTTAATTGCCATGTATAGTGTATGCACGTTGTCGGCATGAATTTCTTTGACAATGGTATCGGCCACCCTTTCAAAATCGTAGAGGGCGTAAAGCTTTTTAATTAAGTTGGCTTTCAGCAGGTTGTCGCTTTGAAGCGAATGGATGGCCTTGTTCAGTATCCAGGCTTCTTCTTCAGAAAAGTGGAGCAGGTCGTTTAAAGTCTTATTCTCCGAAAGATTTTTATCAATACGGTAGCTACCCCTGGGGAGATCCGGATCAAATACAAACCCTACGTTTCTAAATATCTCAAGGCTACGATAAATAGTCTTTTTTGAAACACCAAAACGGTTTGCAATCTCTCCCACCGTGTACCTTGTACCCGAAGATAATAAGATTAGCATTTCGAGCGATTGCTGGAGCTTTTCTTTATCTGTCATGATATTTTGGGTTAAAAATACCAGGGCAAGATACAAAAATTGTGTGAAATGCAAGTCTGTTAAGCCAGCCCTGTAAACTTATTACCCATCAATGTTTAGTTGCCAGGAAGTTCCTTACCCTTTCTTCGAGCAGTTCATACATCCGATGCATCACAGGGATGGCAGTACTGAAAGTCATATCGTCCACTTTGCTGATGGGTAGAACCCGGCGCGAGGTGCCCGATAAAAACAGTGCATCAAACCCGTCCAGATTGCTATGGTGCACTTTGTGTTCTCTGGTATCAATTCCATGCTCTGCACAAAGCTTCATGATTTGTTTTCGCGTAACTCCTTCGAGCACCGTTTCGACAGGAGGCGTAATGAGTAAGTTGTTGTTGATAAAAAACACATTTGAGCGGCTACCTTCGGTAATGAACCCATCGCTGTCGACCAGTAACACCTCGTACACACTTTCAACGGACTTCACTTGGTCGGTTGCACTGCGCAAGGCCACATCCATTACCTTGGCATTTGGGTTGTTGCGCTCAGCAAAAAACAGACCCACAGGAACGCCGGTTTTGAATTGTTCGGCTGTTGGATATAAATGTGGTGTGAAATAGATAAGTGTAGTAATTACATTATCATCCGACTGGCGGATTACAATCTTGATGTTTCCATCACCTTTAGGGTTGGCAAGTACCACTTGAAGTATGTCGTGCAGCAAATCGCTAGGAGAGAAATCCAGTGTTACTCCTTCCAGTTCAGCCGTATGCCAGAGGCGGTCGAGATGGTCTTCGATAAACACAGGAACACCTTCCTGCACCCGAAAAACTTCATAGATATACTTTTGCGGTTGGTTGAAATGCTGTTCAAACGCTGAAGTGGGCATCAACTTTCCGTTGAACAGAAAAAATGCGCGGGCAAATTCGATCATAATGAAGTAACAACATCGGGTTTTTATCTCTTGCGGGCACCTCCAAACAGCGATCCCAGGAGGCCGCGCACCAGTTGCCTGCCAATTTCATTGCCAATGGTGCGTGTTACTGTCCGGCCCGTTTGCCGGGTGATTTCAGTCAGCAAGCCACCACCTGCACTCCTGCGTTTGGCTTGCTCGGCTCTTTCTTTGGCGGCTTGTGCCCGGGCAAGTGCAGCTTCTTCGCGCAAACGGGCTGCCTCTTCCTTGGTTTTGGCTGCGGCTTCTTTGGCTTTCATGGCAGCATCGGCTTCCAGTTGTTTTTGGCGTTCAAGTTCACCCACGCGACTTTGCAGAATTTCAAATGCCGATTCACGGTCTATCAAACGATCGTAAACCCCCAACACGGGCGATTTCTGCATCAGGCGTTTGCGTTCATCCGGATCAATGGGACCGATTTGCGAGCAAGGAGGCAAAATGAAAGCGCGCTCCACCATGCCCGGGATACCCTTGGGATCTAAAAATGACACCAATGCCTCGCCCACGCCCAGTTGGGTGATGACTTCTTCTACGTTCAGTGCCGGATTTGTCCTGAAAGTAGTAGCTGCCGCTTTTACGGCCCTTTGATCGCGGGGAGTGAAAGCCCTTAAGGCGTGTTGCACCCGGTTGCCAAGCTGACCTAGTATCTCATCGGGCACATCAAGAGGATTTTGAGTGACAAAATATACGCCAACGCTTTTCGATCTGATCAGCCTTACTACTTGCTCAATTTTATCGCGCAGCACCTTAGGCGCCTCATCGAAGAGCAAGTGTGCTTCGTCGAAGAAGAACACTAGCTTAGGCTTTTCCAGGTCGCCGGCTTCGGGCAGCTCCTCGAACAACTCGCTGAGCAGCCACAGCAGGAAGGTGGAATATACCCGTGGCGAGTGCATCAGCCGCTCTGAAGCTAAGATATTGACCAGGCCGTTGCCATGGGCATCAGTCTGCAACATGTCGTGGATGTCGAAAGCCGGTTCACCAAAAAAATACGAACCACCCTGGTCTTCGAGCATGAGCAGGTTGCGCTGTATGGCGCCAACGCTAGCGGCCGACACGTTACCATAAGCAGTAGTAAACTCGGTGCGGTTCTGACCCACATAATTCAATAACGAAGAAAGGTCTTTTATGTCGAGTAATAGCATCCCGTTTTCGTCGGCAATGCGAAACACAATATTCAACACACCGGCCTGTATGTCGTTGAGGTTGAGCAGGCGCGAGAGTAGCAATGGCCCCATTTCGGTAATGGTGGTGCGCATCGGATGTCCCAGTTCGCCAAAAACATCGTAAAAAACCACAGGAAAACCAAGTGTTTCGTAGCCATCAAGGCCTAATTTTTCGATCCTTGCCTGTATTTTTGGATTGGGTGTGGCAGCTTTGCTGATTCCCGATAAATCGCCCTTAATGTCGGTCATGAACACCGGAACGCCTTGCAAGCTGAACGATTCGGCCATCACCTGTAACGTAACGGTTTTGCCGGTTCCGGTAGCCCCCGTGATCAGGCCGTGGCGATTGGCCATACGAGGCGTGATATGCAATTCAATTTCTGATTTGGCAATAAGTGTTTTTGCTGTGGAGTATGCCATGGTTAAGGAGTTTATATGATGGCACAAATATAAGTTTTTAGATGATTTGAGAAGGGATTAAAGTGCTGAACAAGCCCAAGCCGAGGAAAATATGCATATCAGGATTAACACATTTGGGATGCTATTTGCGAAATACTCCTTATCTTGCGCCTCCATTTTAAATTCCTTTTCATCATGCAAAAATCACTCAAAAAACTTCTGACCATTGCGCTATTCATCGGTCTTGCAGCAAATATGAAGGCCATGGACGATGCCCGTCTCCTCCGTTACCCCGACATCAACAACAACCTTATTGCCTTTGTTTACGCTGGCGATATTTGGACGGTGAACGCCTCAGGTGGCGAAGCACGCCGGCTTACTTCGCACGAAGGGCTGGAACTTTTCCCCAAAATTTCGCCCGATGGCAAATGGATTGCCTTTTCGGCCGAATATACGGGCAGCCGCCAGGTTTGGGTGATGCCCTCCGAGGGAGGAACAGCCAAGCAACTGACTTTTTATAATTCGGTCGGAGTGATGCCTCCACGGGGAGGCTTCGACCACGTAATACTCGACTGGACCCCCGACAGCAAGCAGATCATGATCCGCGCCAATCGCACCCCCTTTGGCGAGCGCCAGGGCAGATACTTTCTGGTAAGCCTGGAAGGTGGCCTCGAAAAGCCCTTGCCCATTGTGAACGGTGGTTTTGCAGTGCTCTCGCCCGATGCAACACAGGTGTGCTTCACACCGGTTGATCGTGAGTTTCGCACCTGGAAACGCTATAAAGGCGGTCGCGCCACGGAGTTATGGACATACGACCTAAAAAACAACACCGCCGAACAGATCACCAGCTTTGTTGGATCGGACCAATGGCCAACCTGGTGGGGCGACAACATATTTTTCGCCAGCGACCGCGACCTGCGCCTGAATATCTATCGCTTCAATACGCAAAGCAAAGAAACCGTGCAGCTCACCTTCCACA
>JAUXXY010000205.1 GCA_030684735.1 Bacteroidales bacterium
ATCGTTCCCACCCGCGAGTTAGCCCTTCAGATTACTCAACATGTGGAAGGCCTGGGCTATTTTACCCCGGTTAGCTCGCTTGCTGTATTTGGCGGAGGAGATGGCACGCTCTTTGAAAATGAAAAACGATCGCTAAAAAACGGTGCCGACATTGTGATATGTACTCCCGGCCGTATGATTTCACACTTAGTCATGGATTATGTGAACCTCGACCACTTGTTGTTCCTGGTGCTTGACGAGGCCGACCGCATGCTCGACATGGGTTTTCATGACGATATCATGAAAATCATCGCAACATTGCCGGCCAAACGTCAGAATTTGCTTTTTTCGGCCACCATGCCTTCAAAAATCAGGGAGCTGACTCGAAAAATCCAGCACAACCCTGTTGAAATTAACATTGCGCTGTCCACGCCGCCCGAAAAAATCAGGCAACAAGCCATAGTGGTTTACAATAACCAAAAAATACCTGTAGTGAAATGGTTGGTATCGGACCCGCTTATTAAAAGTGCAATTGTTTTTTGCGACACTAAATCCGGTGTGAAAGACCTTAGCCATGAGCTGCAAAGATCAGTAGCAGGGATTGAACAAATCCACTCTGACCTTGAGCAGACACAGCGCGAAGCAGTAATGAACCTCTTCAGAAGCCGCCAGGTGAGGGTGCTGGTAGCCACCGACATTATCGCCCGTGGCATTGATGTGGATGATATTGACCTGATTATAAACTACAATGTTCCGCGCGACGCCGAAGATTACGTGCACCGGATAGGGAGAACGGCCCGGGCCGAAAATGAAGGCAAAGCCATAACGCTGATTGTAGAGAAGGAATATGGCAGGTTCGCCGCCATTGAGAGGTTTCTTAGGAAAACAGTCGAGAAAGTTGCTATACCATTAGAGTATGGAAAGACACCAACTTATGATCCTACTGCAAGAGTACAAGAAAATACCGGAAGATACCAACGGTCGGTCAGGGCAGGAAGCAAATCCGGGGGACGCCGAGAAAAAGCTTCCTCCTGGCAACGAAAGCCACGCAAAAACATCTCATAAGAGGGAGATTTATTTACTCTATGCCTGCAAAGTGTTTCATGAATTGCACACGTTCCCAAGCGGCAGGGTTTTCGGCCTTCTTCAAGCTTAATTTCCCGATAAAATCGCTGGTCTTTTCATAATGGTGCTTTTCCATCCAATTTTCTAAGTATTGAAGCATTTCGCCGATCCGGCCGAAACCATTTTTATACAGGGTGGTAGCAATCTGTACGGCCTTGGCCCCAGCAAGTAATTGCTTTACGAGACCCTTACCATCGTGAATGCCCGTTGAGGCAGCAATGTCACATTGCAAGCGGTCGCTGAGCATGGCTACCCACCGTAGGCTGTGGTTCATCTCGTCGGGGGTGCTGAAAACGTTAGATGGTACGATCTTCAGGTTGTCCAGGTTAATGTCGGGTGAATAGAACCGGTTGAACAGCACAATGCCTTTCGCCCCGGCCCAGGATAGCTTAAGCGTGGTTTTGGCCAATCCGGAAAAATAATAACTGATTTTGAGGGCGATGGGGATGCTTATGTGTTTTTTAACCTGCTCAAGAATGTCGAAATAGATTTTTTCGTTTTGCTCGCCCGAAAAATTCGGATCGGCAGGCAACACAAAGATATTCAGCTCCAGGGCGTTGGCACCTGCTTCTTCAATACGCCTGGCAAACGAAGTCCATTCATCAGCGCTCACGCAATTAATACTGGCGATGATGGGAATCGTTACTGACTTCTTGCATGAAGTAATCAAATTCAGGTATTCATCTACATAATGCATACGGGCATAATTGCCGATATAATCGAAAGCCTCGGAATACATACCGGCTGAATCATCATTGTGGCCAACTGATTTGCTGATCTCATATCTTATTTGTTCTTCGAACAACGATTTGAGAACTACGGCTCCAATGCCGTTTTTCTCGAGTTCACGAATGTTTTCAAGCGAATGGGTTATTCCCGAACTTGCAGCAATTATTGGGTTTCTGAGATCCAACCCCATATACTGTGTGGATAGATTGGTCATGATTCAAGGTGTTTGAGTTGCCGTGGTTTTTTCAATAAACAAAATTATAGATATTTTAAAGGCTCAACACGTAGCGGAACAAATTTGTAACTGTTAGTCAATCCAACCTGGTATTGGAATCAGCAAACGATACCGGATTGCATTGGTTTAGCGTTTGCCATTAAGTAGATTTGCAAAGGCTTTATCGTTTGACATGGTGATGATAGCTTGCTGTAATTCATTGTCAATGGCCAATGATATGCGATAATAGGCATTCAGATCGAACAGGTTGCGTGCAATATTTGCTTTTAGTAAGTGGCTAATATTCTTTTCCGAAACCTCAAGCCCTTTGTCATCCTTTTCAACACCCTGTTTTGCAGCATATTCAATAAACTGTTGCAGAAAGGCCCCGTCCACGTCGAACTCGGAGAAAAATTTGTCCGTCGTTGGGAAAAGTTTCTCCAACCTACGACGATTTGTATTGAGATATTCCATGGTAAAGCTGTTGAAAACACCTTTGCGGAAGAGAGAAGTATAGTACGCTGAATTACTCGTGGTATCAATCGGCAGAAAGATATCGGGCATGATGCCGCCACCGCCATACACCACCCGTTTATTATTTGTATAAAAGCGAAGCGAATCGGGAAAGCGGATGCTGTCAGCATATACCATCTCACCATGCTCAAGGCGTTTTCTCAAATCCATGTGATATTCTTTCACCCCTTCGTTGTATGGTTTCTGGATACTTCGTCCCGACGGTGTGAAGTACTTGGCCGTGGTGAGCCTGATCACACTGCTGTCGGGCAGGTTAAACGGGCGTTGCACTAAGCCTTTGCCAAACGAACGGCGCCCCATCACGAGCCCGCGGTCCCAATCCTGAACGGCACCTGCCACAATCTCGCTGGCCGAGGCAGAGCCTTCGTTGATCATCACAATAAGCCGACCACTATGAAGGCTTCCTCGCGGTGTGGCCTTGAAATCCATCCGTGGACTTCGCAATCCTGCGGTGTAAACAATCATCCTGTCGTGGTCAAGGAATTCATCTGAAAGGTCAACAGCTACATCCAGGTATCCACCTGAGTTGTTGCGCAAATCGAGAATAAGTTTTTGCATCCCTTCGGCTTGCAGTTGGTTGATGCTTTGGCGAAACTCCTGCATGGTGGTGCGCGAGAAACGATTCAGCCGTATATATCCAAGGCCTGGTGAGATGATGAAGGTGGCATCAATGCTGTTCAGGGGTATCTTATCGCGGGTTATCGTAAAATCAAGCAGGCCTGCCTCTCCCTGTCTGAAAATAGAAACATTCACTTTTGTGTCCTTCTTCCCACGCAACTTTCCCAACACATAATCATTTGTTATTTTGTTGCCAAATGAATCTTCTCCGTCTATTTTGACAATCTTATCGCCAGCCATGATCCCAACCTTTTCAGAAGGTCCGTCGGCAATAGCCGCTGTAACCACAATGGTATCTTTAAATATCTGGAATTGAACGCCAATGCCTTCAAAATTACCTACCAGGGGTTCGTTGGCTTTGTCAACATCGGCTTTGCTCAGATAGACTGAATGGGGGTCCAGCTCCTTAAGCATCTCGACGATGGCTGTTTCGATAAGTTTTTGCTGGTTCAGGGTGTCAACATAAGCCATGTTGATAAGCTGATAAGCAGAAGTAAATTTCTGAAGCGCCATTCGGGAGTCGTTCAATTGTGCCCGTGTTGGGGAAATATGAACGAAAAGCAATGTGAATACAGCTATAATACAGATGTTATGACGAAGAAGTTGCGCGACGGGTTTCATAATTTTTGAATTTTATTTAAAGATAACGTTTTTGAGCTAATCGTGTTGCTTGATAATGCAACGTTCTTTGATCTGATAAATTCGCCATTGTAGTGCCAAAGTTAGCGCTTTTAAGCAAGTAAGGTCTAATTAATCCGCGATTTAACATTTTTTAGAACTACTTACAGGCTAATTATTTTGAGGTTCTATAAGCAATGTAGTTTAAAGTTCATTGGGTGGTTCTCTTGCACTTAAAACTATGAGCATGTTTTTTCAAAATGTTGTACCTTTACCAGGTATTTTATTGGAAAGCCCTTTGATTAAGAACTTCTATTTCAATTTGCTTCAAAACATCACTTCAAACATCCCAGAGACATGAAAATAATCTACTTGTTTTTCCTGATGATCCCATTTATTCTCGCCTTAACCAGTGATGTACATGGGAAGGTATTCGACCGCGACTGGACCATTCTCGCCACTTACACCATTACAGGCAAGGCTTCAGGCCTCGCGTGGGATGGAACTTTTCTGTATTTTGGCATATATGGTACCAACGGAGATAAAGTTTACCGTTTCGATCCTTCAAACGGCTCACACCAACTGCAATTCAGCAACCCTGCTATTGGCGATTCCTATGGAATGACCTATGATGGCTCGCACTTATGGATCGTTGACCGGGGAAGTACGGGCCCCTCTTTTGCCAAAAAGTTGGATATGGCCGGGAATATCGTTTCTCAAATTCAACTGCCTGACCAGTATATGTCGGGAATAGCGTGGGATGATGGGAATTTTTGGGCTTGCACATATTATCCCGACCCAGGTGTCATTTACAAAATTAGCAACAATGGCATTGTCCTAACCCAGTTTCCCCCACCTAACACTCAAACTTGGGATATATGTAAAGAAAACGAAAACCTTTGGGTTGTTGATTACAATGCATATAAGATATACAAAATCAGTCAGACCGGCACTATTCTTGAAACCCAAAATTCTCAAAGTCAGCGCCCTGCAGGAATTGTCTTCGACGGAACTTACCTATGGTATGTAGATGGACCCCTTAGTGGCAACAGCACCTTGTATAAAGTTGACCTGGGAGGGGCAGGAACACCCATCATTAGCATACCGGTTACCAATCATAATTTTGGAACCGTTACAGTTGGCACTTCCTCTACATGGATGATGTCAGTGAGCAATAATGGTACTGCGCCTTTGAATCTTTCCGTACAAATTCCGACGGGAGTACCCGTATCCAGCACAGCCAGCACAACCATTCAACCTGTCCAAAACCAAGCGATTCCTGTCGTATTCTCCCCTGTAACTCCAGGTCCATTATATTGTGTAGCACAAGTAATCTCAAATGATCCAGTCAACCCATCTGTAAATATAACTCTTGAAGGCTATGCCGTAACTCTGGGGCCCAATCTCCATCTTCCACTTCATAGTCATGATTTCGGCACTATCCGAACCAATGCCACAAAACGATGGAACATGCAAATTCAAAATACTGGCAATTCTACGCTAACAATTAACTCATTCGAGTTTGACGACAATCATTTTTTTCTGGATGATCAGATTCAATTACCAATAAACCTGGCACCCCTGGGCACGGCTGATGTAAATATCTGGTTCTGGCCCGGCCAAAGCATACATTATAATTCAACCCTTAATGTATTCAGCAATACTGTTAATCAAAACCCTCTTCCTGTCAGCCTTTCAGGTGCTGGCCTCGATGCCGATTACCCAATCGGTGCATCACTTTGGCAGTACAACATCATAGCCGGATCTGACAATAGCCCAAAGGCAATTATCTCAATTCCTGATATTAATGGCGATGGAGTGGCTGATGTAATCATCTGTTCCGAAGATAATTATGTGCGCTGTTTTAATGGGAATGCATCGGTACAGGGACAAGTACTTTGGGAAAAACTTATTTACTCCGGCTCCGTTTACCAGCAGTCGGCATTAGCCACCACCGGCGACATCAACAACGATAGCTATCCTGATGTGGTGATAGGTACTGCTTGGGGCGACAGATCAATCATTGCACTAAGTGGCAAAACGGGGGTAATCCTGTGGAAACACCAAACCAACAATTATGGTACCGGAGGCTGGGTATATGCGGTGTGCACCAAATTCGATTACAATGGCGATGGATTCCCCGACGTTTTGGCTGTTACCGGAAACGATTCGAATGGGCAAGGCCCACGACGTGTTTATTGTCTCAATGGCAAGACCGGCGTTCCTATTTGGGAACATTTCCTGGGGGCGGCAGGCTTTTCGGTGATCGGTATCAACGATGCGAACGGTGATGGTATTCCTGATGTGGTAGCCGGTGCAACCAATGCCGCCGAAACTCAAGGCAAGGTAGTGGGTATCAGTGGTGCCAACGGAAGCCAACTATGGTCATTTAACACTACTGGCACGTCAGTATTTGCACTGGAATTCCTCGACGATATTGATGGCGATGGCATAAAGGATGTGGTAGCCGGGACTTTCAACGGAACCGTTTACTATATCAATGCGGTTAATGGCAGCATATTACACCAAGCCAGTGTTGGCAACAACTTGATTTTGAACCTTACCCGTCTCGAAGACGTTAGCGGTGATGGATACGCCGACATTATGCCCGGTCATAGCGGAACTTTGGCAGTGATGCTGAATGGGTTCAATGCCGGTACAATCTGGACCAAATCTATGCCCGATAAACCATGGAATGTAGCACGCATTGCAGATGTAAGCTTCGATGGTATCAATGATGTGGTGGTGGGAACACTTTATCAAAATAATTTTGTTTATATCCTGAATGGAACTAATGGCAATGACCTTTTTTCAACCAACTACGGCGAAGCTGTAGATGCCATAGGTGCCATTCCTGATATCGCCGGCGACCTGACCTGGGAAATGATGGCCGGTGGCCGTAATGGCAAAGTGGTATGCTATTCAGGTGGCATAAATCCATGGGTTGGAATACCATCTTCTGAAGAAAAAATCACTTCACTGCGAACCAATTGCTTCCCAAACCCATTTTCAATCCAAACCACCATTACATTTGAACTACCTTCTGAAGCAAAAGTAACGGTGAAGATTTTTGACCTGACCGGTACTGTACTCTGGCAAACAATTGAAACTCCATATCCTAAAGGTATAAACGCTGTATCCTGGAATGCGGTGAATTCCGCAGGTCAGGCCATAAAACAGGGTATTTATATATATGAAGTTGAAACCCCGGTTTACAGTCGTAAAGGAAAAATAATCTTCATGGGTCATTAATTCCGTGTAGGAGCTGCACTCGTATAATGCATAAACCAAAAGAACGTAGTTGCAAATTAGTAGACAAATTTTTTTTGTAAAAATTGTGGTGAACAACAACTTACCTATTAAGGATACTATACAACCTCAGCACTCCTTCACTATCGTTCATAAAAGCACATGGTAGATCATTCCTGTGCTCAAAATATTTTCCGGTAACCCCTTCTACTTCTCTTGACAACGCAAGCCATACCGGTGTTTCAGCCCCTTGTACCGGGTTCTCATGCCCACCAAAGCCTAAGCTATTGCTAAGCTTTGAATTTACATCACCGGGATGGCAGGCATTCACGGTGATTTGAAAACCCATGAGCCGCTCGGAAAATGCAGCACTCATCATACGGTTGGCCTGTTTCGATTGACGGTAGGCCACATCATTGTTATAAGGTCTTCGTTTAAACTCTGGATCGTTAAAATCGAGGCCCCCTGCCCAATAGCTTGCCACATTCACTACCCTGGCACCATTCGCTTTCATCAGATGAGGAGTAAATAACTGTGTCATGCGAAAATAGCCCATTACGTTTACTGCCCACTGCATCTCAATTCCTTCAACAGATAGCAATCGTTGGCGTGGAGCGGTGGCAGCATTGTTTACCAACACATGCAGCGGATCAAGGAATGTATCGGCAAAAGCACGAATACTTGCCAGGGAAGAAAGATCAACCAACGCTCCTTCAACATTGGGGTTATTGGTTCTGGAGGAAACAACCCGCACAGCATCAGTGAGTTGCTGTTGGCCACGACCCACCAACACCACCCTGAAGTCTTTTTCTATGGCGATGCCTTCGGCAATGGCTTTGCCAATGGCTCCATAAGCACCTGTTACGATGGCTGTTTTCATCTAAAACTGTTTAACCCATGTTTCCCAATATCTGCTGATGCGATCAGCAAAGTCTTTGGCACTTCCTGCATAAAACAGTGCACCCTGCTGCAAGGCCATTGCACTTAGCTTTCTCTTGCGTTCGTTAATGCTTCTCTTAAGGCTCATTGGCATTTTGGCAGCATGTTGCTCATAGACAGGAATAGCATTCTCGAGTAATACCAAGTCGTGGTGAGCACCAAGATAGGTACTTAATTTTTTTAATTCCGAAATCTGGTCATTGATAACCGCAGGCCATAGCGGTACAAAAGGTTGCAACAAATACCAAAGGTACTTCACATCTTTGCGCCACTCGTGAAAATCATGATCGTTGAGTGTTAACTGCGATTGCCGGTACCCTTGCTGTCCGCTGGTATAAGAACGAAAAATGCCCTTATAGATGATTACCGAAGGTTCTTCGCTGAAATTCCAGAGGTGGCTACGTTGCAGGCCTTCTGCCAACTGAGCAATTAACGTTGCCTGTACATGTTGAGCATCGAACTCCTTCATGATACTTGCTCTTTTTCGCTGCAAATCGAACATATATTTTTTGATCCAAAGGTTGGTCGTGGCAGAGCGCCGCTTGGAAATAAAGCCCGAAGCTGCCTCATAGTTGGCTGTGATATCGCGGGCAAAGCTCAACGAGCGGGCCATATCGCGATAGAATCCATTTTCAAAGTGATAAATCTCTGTACCCATTGATGAACGGAGTAGGCGGAGCATGCTGCGCATGCGTTTGAAGCAAAGCCTGGCCTGATGGATGTTTTCATGTACTCTGCCCTGCCGCTGAAGATAATCGCTGGCCAGGCTGTTATATCCCGTTGCGAGCCGTCTTAGGCCATCTTCAAAAGAATCCCCGTACCTGAAACCATCATTTTTCATAATCTACAAGAGCTAAAACCTTCCAAAGATAAGCAACTCCGGGCAAATAAAATTTACCTTTGTGCTACTATGATAAACACAGGCCAATCCTTTAATGAGTCGGATAAGGAAAAATCGCACCTCATAAGCAGTGCTTTGTGGCCAGTTTTGTTCGTGCTTTTGCTTTGGCTGATCAAAGGATTTGAAGAGCTGAGTAGGCTAAGCCTATCTGAGTTTGGTTTAGCTCCAAAAAGTTTATCTGGCATCTTGGGCATCCTTACCTACCCTTTTCTGCACAAGGATTTGCCCCACCTCACATCCAACTCTATTCCAATGCTTGTATTGGGAACCGCACTCTTTTACTACTATCGGCAAAGTGGTATTACCATTTTTCTGCAGATGTTCTTCATATCGGGGTTTTGGCTCTGGGTCGTCGGTGCCCAGGGAAGCATACATATTGGCGCCAGCGGGTTGGTGTATGGCCTGGCTGCCTTTCACTTAGCCACAGGGGTTTTCAAGCGCAATGCCCGTCAGATGGCTTTTGCCGTCCTGGTTGTTTTTCTTTACGGAAGCTTGGTGTGGGGTATTTTTCCCCACCTCTTCCCTAACCGAAATATCTCATGGGAGGGGCACCTCATGGGTATGATCGCCGGTGTCATCCTGGCCTGGTATCACCGCGACAAAGGCCCTCAACACGACAGGTATGCCTGGGAAGATGAGGAAGACGCTCCCACTCCGCTCAGCATAAATGATGAAAGTGAACATACAGATTCTGAAGAACAAGAAATTGACCCTTGGGCATCATACGAAGCAGGGGTAGAAATCAAAGAAGATATTAAAAAGGACAATACAAATCTTACAGGCAATCCATCCCTTTATAGTATGTCAGATTCGATATTGCCGAAACAAAACCTCTGAATCTTATTCCGGTGAAGACCGGAAGTAATAATCTTACAATCCACCGCTGATAAGGAAGGTAGCTGCAAAAGCCACGATGGCGTATAGCTCAGGGAATACGGCCAACACCATGGTTTTTCCAAATACATCATATCCCGATCCAATTCCGGCGATGCCATTGGCACAAACCTGTCCCTGTTTGATGGCCGACATCAGGCCGACAATTCCGAGCGAGAGTCCGGCAGCAAAAATGGCTGTTCCCTGCCCGATGGTCATGTTGGCAATAAATTCAGGTGTCATCTTGGAATTGATAATGAAGAAACCACCGAAACCATATAATCCCTGTGTGCCGGGTAAAGCACTTAAAAGCATGTAGGAACCAAAGGCTTCGTCATTCTTTTTCAGCGCACCAATTGTAGCATTGCCGCCGATCGAAACACCAATAGCGCTGCCGATTCCAGCCAGGCCAATCATTAAGGCTAATCCAACATAAGCTAAGATAATTGCTGTTGTCATAATAATGTTTGTTTTAAGTTATTGATATTGATTAATTTTTCGCTTTTTCTGCAAAAGGTTTATATTCTTTTCCACCTCCGGTGAAGCCGGCATTCTTATAAAACTCAACAAAGGTCAACCGCATGGGATGTACAATTGACCCCAGTGAGCTAATTAGGATATTAGCTAAATGCCCTACAGTAAGGAACAGCACAAACAACACCGGTCCAAGGATGGGGATACCTAGCATATCCATCCCTATGCTATTTATCACCAAACCAAGAATGGCACTTGAAATACCCAGGGCAAACAGACGGATATATGAGAGCAGGTCTCCGAAAATACCTGTTACCGTGCCATATACATCCCACACGCCTTTGCCCATGCGAACAAAAACGTTGGCTTTGGGATCGTTAAGCAGCAAGATCAACACACCACTGATGCCAAGGATCAGGTACATCACAATAATTTCGTCTGCAGGCAACTTTTCAAAATGTATCAGGGCAAAACGAGCGATCATGCCGAGAATCAAGATCAGCCAGCCTATGGTCGAAAGTGCGTAAGCAAAACCCTGTTGCCGCAAGATGTTGTAAACTTTAACGAACATCCCGAATATAATCTGTATGCCACCAACGATCAGAGCAAGGTAGAACATCTTCTGGCTGTCGAAGAAGTAGCTGCGAACAGAGTCGAGGAATCCAATTCGTGCCTCAATGAGGTTGATACCAAAAAAGGTTCCGGAAATGATGCCAAAAATAATGGTGGCTAAACCAAGATATTGTGCGAGCGAGAGGTAAGGCCTGAACGCGGGTTTTGCTTTACGTTTGTATAGGGTAGCGCCCAACAGTACCAATAGTCCATAGCCTGCATCGCCCAGGCAGAAGCCAAAAAACATCATGAAAAAGGGAGCGAAAAACGGAGTCAGGTCCAGCTCGGCGTATGCAGGCAGAGAGAAGAGTTTGCTTATGGGTTCAAAGAGCTTTGAAAATTTATTATTCTGTAGCAATACGGGCACTTTGTCATCACTCGAAGGCTTGTCAGAAACATACAGTATTTCACGCTCCTCGCAAAACCTTACCAGGTCGGCTTCCCTGGTAATGGGGACAAAACCTTCGAGTAGCATCACCGAATCATCGGCCTGAAGCCGGGTGTTGGCCAGCACTTTCTCAAATTCTGTTTCATTTTGAAGTGCCTCCTGCGTGTGAAGCAATGGACTTATTCCTGCAGATGTCAGTCCGTCAAGTTCTTGACTGATAGCACTTAATCGCTCATTCAGTTGATCGCGTTTCGAATATAATTCAGAAAGAGTCCGTTCGGGTATGCGGATTTCTTCGGTGTCAATACCGATTTCATCGTCGTTTTCTCTGGCAATAATGAAATAGACATTGGGCGAAATGGTGTTTACAATGCCAATATTATAGACATTTTCCCATGCGGGATTATATTTCTTGATTGAAGAGATATGGAAGGAGATGCGCAATCCAGCCTCGCGAAGTTTTTGCAATGTTTCTTTCGAAAAATCACCCCAAGGCTGAAGGTTTGCGATCTCCTTGTTTAAAGCAATGAGTTGCTGATGTGTCTGTTCTTCTTCCAGCGTAAGTGTCTTCACAAGCTCAACTACTTGCATGCCATCGGAGAGTACTGTGCTGGCGGTCTTTTCTTCAACCTTGCGTCGGCGAAGAAGCTTTACAGTGTCGTCAATTTGCTTTTGCAACAATAGCTTATCCATTGTCTTGCTGCCGTACTCCCTGGTTCGCTGCACCACATCCAACACTCCCAAATTTCTGAGTTCTTCAAGAAAATGCTGGTAATCGGCATGATAGACCAGGAAGGCATATCTTTTCATCGGAACAATCATGCCACAGCCCCCATTTGTTCTAAACGGTTTTTAACAATCTTTTGCGATGACTTGGAGAGGTTCTCCTCGTCTTCGAGGAAACGCTTGATCTTCAGGATGGCTTCTTCATAGCCAGGAATCTGGACCTTTTCGTAAAGGTTTACTTTCTGGGTGGTTTTCTTCCTTGCCTTGTCGAGCAGGTTCATCTTGCGAATGAAAAATTCGCGTTCGATGCCCACTGTTGCAAGTTGCTGCAGGATGGAAATACCATCAAGGAACCAAGCGGGTTGGTTGAAGATACTGAACTCTCTGATTTTAAAGTGTATGCCCTGAAGCACCGGTGTTCTCACCCCTGCAATTTTCTTGATACTCAGATCCACATCCTCGATGGTAACAAGTCCTGGGTCGAACTCGCTCCACAGCCTGGTCATTTCTTCATATTCGGCCATACGCTGGGCGAGACGTTGTTCAAGCTTTGCTGCATCATCCTTGGCACGTTTCACTTCCACCCTCAAGGCCGATTCCTTGTTCTTCAACGTAGGCAGTGCCCGCACACGTATGCGGAGCTGCTTGTTCAAGTCCTGAAGCGAGGTTTTGTTATATTGAAATTTGATCGCCATTTTAATAATTGAGAATTGAGTCCCGAACATGCGGGAGAGAATTGAGTCCTATTGTAGAGTTACCTAACGTAAGCATATTTTTCTTTCAACTTTATCCAGCAGAAACCACATTATTAAAAGCAGAAAAGAGCTATATTTTATTACCAAAGCCACAATTTTTAGAAAAAACATCCTTCTTTAATTCACGGTTATGGTTATATCAGCCGGTATTTCAAACTTCTCAGCCGGTATTTCAGGGTTTTCGACAAATTTATCGGCAACCAGTTTCATTTTCATGGTCCCCATATCAGTATCAACTTTTAATGCAACCCCTTTATAAACCAAAAAAGTGCCTTTCATTTTCATTTTTGTATAGTCAATACTTATTTTTTCACAGGTTTTACCCAGAAACTCTTCTTTGCCTTCTTTTTTAAGATTCATATCATTAACTATTTGTTCGGAGAGGTTCTCAAAATCAATATTAGGCGAGTTGCCATTGATTTTGGTTCCGGTTTTCTTATGCATATCAAGGGTGTAAATAAAACCGTCCCTGGTAATGGTAACAGTATGAATTTTTGTTCCCATCATTTCCATTTCCACATCAGTGGCCTCTTTTTTGCCGTAGTCGTCGAATGTGAGTGTCTGTTTGGTTGCCATACCCATAATTTCTGTTTTGTATTCGACAATACCCGATTTTATGGCATATCTACTCTTTGAGGTTTCTTTAGATGCTTCACTGGTAACTTCAGAAGTATTGTTGTCGCTACCTTTATTATCACAGGTTTGGTTCTGGCATGAAACTAAACAAAACAGAACGATTAGCATTGCAACACATTTTTTCATAATTTAATTTTTTAAGTTGTTTATAATTACTTTTCATTATTGCACTATTTTTTTTGAATCAGTTTATTTAATTCATTGATTTTTAAAGAGTTTGAAACTTCCTGAATATAATTGGGATGCCCATTGTTTTGAACATATTCGTTATTTACTTTTTCCTGATCTTCTTTATTTAAACAAGCATAGCCATTTTCGTAGTAAATAAAAGTTAAAAGCTGAACGGCTGAAGGCGGTAATGATTTGTCCCAATAATCAGGATTGAAACGCATAATCTGTAAACCCTCACCTTTACCATTTAGTTTCAGTATACCATCGTTGCTTTGATTAAACGCAGACGCATTTAATTCTGCCTCACTCATTTTATCAACCAATGGTTTTATAAAATCATAAAGCATTTTTTCATTTTCATTGTAATACTTCAGCTTAGCTTCCGCTATTTCTCTAACAGTTACAGGTAGCCAAAAGAGCGGTCTGTCGGGATTAAATACCACCAGACTGCCACAAGTGCGATGTTCACAATCGTAATAGTTCACTCCAGGTGCAATTTCCTTTACGCGCGGAAAAACCGCAAATAGTTCCTTTAAAAAAGAACTTTCATTTCCTTCATTTAACATGCCTCCATGACCTGTTTCTGTGTTGTTGATATCAATTTGCCAATGTGGCGGCTCAACAGTCCATTTGCCCTCTTTCCCGTTTTCTTTAAGGAATAATTGGAAATCAAAATTTAATTCGCCTCTCAAACCATAATTCCACTTACATGTTTTATACTCATCATCCCAATACCCTGTTAATAAAGCAGATAGGTCAAACCCTTTATTTGCTTTCATGACGGGTGTGTTTTGATGAAAATAATCCGACAAGGTTTTTACATTAGTTCCAAAAGTGATGTAATCATTTCCCTTAGACTTTGTGTTGTTGTAATAAGAGTAGGCTCCTTGCTTTTCAGTTAAATACACTGTTTGAGAAAACGCCATTTTTACGCTAATACCAAAAACAAAAACTAAAAACCAATATTTTAAGCGTTTCATGATATTAAAGTTTAATAAACTCTACACGACGGTTTTTGGCTTTATTCAAAGCATTATCGTCAGGCGCCAGCGGCTGACTTTCACCTTTGCCATCGGTTTCAATTCGTGTAGCATCTATGCCATATACTTTGATTAATTCGTTTTTTACACTTTCAGCCCTGCGTTTCGACAAATCCAGGTTAAATGCATCCCCACCATCACTATCAGTATGTCCGACAATATTAATTCTAACAGTTGGATTATCCTTTAATACCTGAGCTATCTCTTTTATAGTAGCGGTAGATTCAGGTTTCAACTTATGGGAGTTTACATCAAAGTAAATACCATAAGAAACCAATTTGCCTTCGGTAATCAGTTGGTTTCTCATATCCGGCAAACCAGCCGCTATGCGGAAATTGCTGATAAGAGGTGTGGTTTCGTCTGTATTATCGTCTATTCTGAAAATATTATAGGTATAATTAGCTTGTAAGCCACGAGGTAAATCCAATACTTTTTGATCGTTTGCGTACATTCTGACGCGTTGTTTTTGAACCCAGAATGCAATATGGTATTTCTGTGATGATTTAAACATAAAGCTTACCTGTCCCTGATCGCCCTGCCATTCGCGGGCTTCCGACCAATTGTTCCAAATAATGGTTTCATAAGTCGGTTGGATTTTTAATCCTGCCTGTCCGGGTTGACTGCCAAGTGAAGGGTTTGCCAATTCGCCTGCAAGGAAATACAAGTCCATAACTGCCGGAATTTCTGAACCTAATGTGCTAAGTATTACCAAATCGAATTCGATAGTATAGTTATCGGTAAATTTATCTTTGACTTCAGGAATGTAATATCCTGTTTTTGTAATCTGAAACCATCTGCCTTCAAACTGATTTAAAGTAACGATTTCTCCGCTGCCATTGGTAAGCCATTGAGCTGGAAAATCCCCAATATCTTCTGAAGAGAAATCATCGTAGAAGATTATCTTCTCGCCGGGAATGAAATCAAACTTACTTGTTATGTTACTGGATGTCTGCGCAATACAAAGGGTTGAAAGAAACCCTACGGTTAGGGTCAAAAGAATTTTTTTCATTTTTTTATAATTGTAAATTTTATTTTATGGTAGCTTAATATTATCGTTGGCTTTTGATTATGTAAGGTAACTCTACAATAGGACTCCATTCTCCATTCTCCATTCTCCATTCCCCCTACTGTATACCTTTTGCTGTTTTCACAATTATGTCAAGATCATTTTAATTTCAAGGCTTTCACTTACCAGTGTCTCTGTTTTATTGAATCCATCTAAAAGTTTACTTGCCACAAGCAAATCAATCCAATAATTTGTTTCTCTGGATTCTTTATTCGCAATTGAGCATTTATGTATAAAATCAGCTTTACTCTCAGCCTCTTGGGCTTCCCTGATGTTGGCCCCTATACTTGTTCCGCTATTTATAAGTTGATTTGAAATAACGCATTCCTTTTTTTCGGTTTGCAACCAACGACACACCTCAATAACCACCAAGGCAAAATTAAAAGTCTTTGTAAGAATAATATTTTCTTTCTCCACCATCACTCAAATTTCTCCATTCTCCATTCTTAATTCTCCATTCTCAATTCTCAATTCTTCCCAGGCCAGTATTTATCCACTAGTTCTTTTTTCAGACCTACTTCAGCTTCTGAGAAATGTGTAGCAAACAAATCCCAGGTTGTCACCAGCATCTGTTCAGTGTCAATGTTTACGTCAATAGCCAGAATCTTTTCGCTGTATTCTTTTGAAAAACTCAATGTGCGCTGGTCATAATCAGTAAGGTCAAAGCCGTTTTCGAGCTTGGTACGGGCGTTCGCAGCATCGGCATACAAACGCACGGCGGCATTCATCACCTGTGGGTGGTCTTCGCGAGTCTTTTTACCTATCACTAGCTGTTTCAACCGCGACAAACTGCGGAAGGGATCAACAATCACTTTGCCGATTTCGGTATCGCGGCGCAGGAACAATTGGCCTTCAGTGATATAACCTGTGTTGTCTGGGATGGCGTGTGTGATGTCGCCACCCGAGAGCGTGGTAACGGCTATGATGGTAATGGAGCCTCCGTCAGGGAATTGAACAGCTTTTTCATAAAGTTTAGCAAGGTCGCTGTAGAGTGAACCGGGCATAGAGTCTTTGGATGGAATCTGGTCCATGCGGTTCGAAACGATACTTAACGCATCGGCCCACAGGGTCATATCGGTAAGTAGCACGAGCACTTTTTCCTTTTTATCAACGGCAAAATATTCGGCAGCCGTAAGAGCCATATCTGGTACCAGTAATCGCTCAACGGGAGGATCTTCGGTAGTGTTCACAAAACTGATGATACGGTCTAACGCACCAGCATTATCGAATACATTTTTATAGAAAAGGTAATCATCGTTGGTCAGCCCCATCCCGCCAAGGATGATCTTGTCGGCTTTTGCACGCAAGGCCACCATGGCCATTACTTGGTTGAAGGGTTGGTCTGGATCAGCAAAAAATGGAATTTTCTGGCCTGTCACAAGGGTATTGTTCAGGTCAATACCGGCAATACCCGTAGCTATCAGTTCCGATGGTTGCTTGCGACGCACCGGGTTCACCGATGGTCCGCCAATTTCTCGTTCTTCACCTTCTATCTCGGGGCCACCGTCAATGGGTTGTCCGAAAGCGTTGAAAAAGCGACCTGCCAGCTCATCGCTCACTTTAATTGTTGGCGGTTTGTTAAAAAAAACCACTTCAGCATTGGTAGGAATTCCTTCGGTTCCCGAAAAAATCTGCAGTGTCACGTTATCGCCTGCAATTTTTACTACCTGGGCCAAACGGCCATGTACCATCGCCAGTTCTTCATTTCCAACACCGGTAGCCTGCAGCGAGCAGGTAGCTTTAGTGATCTGGGTAATCTTAGTATATATTTTTTGAAAAGCCCTGGTTTCCATTATGCCACCCTCCTTTCCTTAATAATTTTGTGAAATTCCTTTTCATTTTGCGCGAATTCATCCGACTCAAATGATAAGTAGTTCATCTGCCTCAGTTGGTTGATCATGCGCTTAAAATAGGGGTTCACCTCCTCAAATCCTTCAAAAGAAAATTCGGCGTTATAAACCTCAAGTACCTTGTAGAGCATGTATTTCTGCCGTTCCATCGGACAATTGGCATCAATCTGATCAAAGGCATCTTGCTGTAGGATCACCGAATCGAGTACCTCGGATTTCCAGTAGGTGAGATGGTAATCCAATGGTACACCATCGTCGCCAAGGATGTTGATTTGTTCCGAAGCTTCCTTGCCACGGATAAGAATATTTTTCAGGAGCATCACATTTTCAACCCAATCTTCAGCAATATTTTTCATCAGATACTCCTGCAATTCAGGATATTCAAGGTATTTTGAATAACTGTCAATTGGATCAATGGCAGGGTAGCGTTTACTATCGGCACGCTGCTGCGAGAGGGCATAAAAGGCACGGGCTGCTTTTTTGGTTGATTCAGTTACAGGTTCTTTAAGATTACCCCCGGCGGGTGATACAGTTCCAATGAAAGTAATGGAGCCTGATTTTCCATTGTTAAGGTAAACGAATCCTGCACGACTGTAAAAATTCGAGATAATTGCCGGCAAATCCATCGGGAAGGCATCGGGGCCAGGGAGTTCTTCCATGCGGTTCGACATCTCACGCAATGCCTGTGCCCAACGAGATGTTGAGTCGGCCAGCAACAGGATTTTCAGGCCCATGGCGCGATAATATTCCGCGAGGGTCATAGCCGTATATACCGATGCTTCACGGGCAGCCACCGGCATGTTTGAAGTGTTGGCAATGATAATGGTTCTTTCCATCAGCTTGCGGCCGGTGCGAGGGTCCTCCAACTCGGGAAACTCGGTGAAGAGTTCCACCACCTCATTGGCACGCTCGCCGCAGGCAGCCACTACCACGATATCAGCCTCAGCTTGCTTGGAGATGGCATGTTGCAATACGGTTTTCCCACTACCAAAAGGTCCGGGTATGAATCCCGTTCCACCTTCAACAATTGGGTTCAATGTGTCAATGGTGCGAACACCGGTTTCGAGCAGCTTAAACGGGCGGGGCTTTTCGCGAAAGGCCCTGATGGCTTTTTTCACAGGCCATTTCTGCACCATGGTTACCTTCACTTCCTGACCTTTTACGTCAGTGAGGATGGCAATGGTGTCGTCAATCTTATGCTGGCCGGCTTTCACTACTGATTTCACGGTGTAGTTACCTCCGAAAACGAAGGGCACCATGATCTTGTGGGGAATGGAGTTTTCCTGCACTTCGCCCAGCCAATCACCTGCTTCTACCTTGTCGCCCGCCTTGGCCAAGGGTTTAAAATCCCACAACTTTTCATGGTCGAGGGCGCGTGTATAATTGCCACGTTTCAGAAACACGCCTTCCATCACATCGAGGTCGTGCTGTAATCCGTCGTAGTTGCGCGAGAGGATGCCAGGGCCGAGGGTTGCCTCAAGCATGTGTCCCCGGAACTCCACCACAGATCCCGGTTTCAATCCGCGGGTGCTCTCAAACACTTGAACATAGGCTTTATTGCCCATCACTTTGATGATCTCGGCCATCAGGTCGGTGCCTTCGTGGTTAATATAACATATCTCGTTTTGCGACACCGGATTGTGTACTTCTACGATGACAAGATTGGCAATGATGCCGGTTACTTTTCCAACGGTGAGGTTGCTTTTAGTACTCATTATGCATTAAACTCTTTAGGAAATTCATAACTCTTTTCAAGATCCATCAGGAATTGTCTGAACATCTGCTCGCCGGTTTTCTTGTCGAGTTTCATCCAGCGTTCAACAATACCCAGTTTTATTACGTAGCCCAGAATCATTTCAATCGTGAAATAATTAAAGGTGTTGAGATCATCAAGATGATGCCATCTCAGAAGGTCGAGGGCTTTCTCGCGTTCGAGCAGGTTGCTGTTTTCGTTGATCTGCAGTAACTTTTCAACCAACGGAAACTCATTGGCCAATCCAAAGTCCCTGGCATTGCTCTTACGGATGCATTCAACCACAATGTTATTGCTGATTAATTGGTTCTCATAAGTTAGTTTGTGCCTGCGCGAATTAAGGGCGGTAAGCACATTTTTCACGTTCAGTTCAAAAAGGAACCATTCGCGAAGGAAAGCATTATCGAACTTGTGAATGTAATCGAAATAAAGCGTGGTCATTTGATTCTCCCAACTTGAGTTGGGAACTATCGGATTATTGTCCTTGAAATGATTGATGAAAGTAGCCAGGTAATGGGGAAAAATTTCAGGCTCTTTGATTCCATCTTCAATATCATCAAAAGTATATCGCCCTGAAGTATCAAAATCACCGATGTTTTTCATCAACATATTCAGTACGTTGCGATTGTCGGCCGGTAAAAAAAGTAGCTCAACCAATTTGTAGTCGTCAGGGTGAAGATGTTCATTCAGTTCGGCCTTAAAATCAGTAAGGGCAAGAGTTATCTTGCTCTGTTCAATAATAATGTCGGGCAAACCCGCCACCAGGTAATAATAATTCCGATTAATCATTATTTGCTTCCGTAAAGCAGTTCTGTAGTGCGAGGGCGTAAATATTCCTTGAAGAAATTTTCAAAATCATTCTCCGTGAAGCTCAGGATATAACTCTTATCGCTTGGGCCGATTTTAAATCCACCCGACATATGTTCGTCGAATTGAACTTCTAAATTGGCTTTTAGCAGCTCGTGCGATTTCGCGGAAAAGTATTTCCCGAGTTGCTGTTCATCGGCCTGGGGCAAAACCAAGTCAAGGTCAATTCCTTGCGACGATTGCGGATTCCAGTTTTTTATCATCGTTTCGATGATTCTTTTCATGAATTCCTTGTCTCCCAACGCTTCTTTCACGGGGTTTGCAACAAGTTGGGCGGTAAGAAGATTTGTAATTTTTTGCCTGATGGCACTAATAGCCTGCCTGGCTGACATTTGCACCTCGTTACTTACATTCTTACGCAAGTTTTCCGATTCAGTTTTTGCGGACTCAAGGATTTTTTGTGCATCCTTATTTGCTTTAGCCACAATGGCTGTGGCTTCTAAGCGGGCATTCCCGAGTATGGCGGCGGCTTCTTTATTGGCCTTTTCTATTCCCTCTGAGTAAATCCTGCCGGTAAGTTCCTGAAGTTTACTTTCCATTTCGAACAATTTTTAAGGGCGCAAAAATAGTCTATTTACTTAAAAATCCAATATAAATAAGGTGAGGAAATTAATTTTGTCCCTATAACACTAACACACAATCCAGAAGGTGCGGGGTGAAAATGCTTAACCACAGAGTCGGCCATCTGGCTGGCTGTGTGGTTAGGCACAAAAGAGCTTTTTAAAAAAGGCTCAAATTTGAAGTTTTTCAATAGATATTCTCAAGGTTCCAAAAAATACTATAAGTTTGTAAGGTAAAATTAAACATCTACACTATGGAACCCGTGTTCAAAGGTTTGAAACCCGAGCGACTGTGGCATTACTTCGCCGAAATATGCAGAATCCCAAGGCCATCGAAGAAGGAAGAAAAAATTGCTGCTTACCTCATGAAGTTTGCCAAGACGCAAAATCTTGAAGCCCTGCGAGATGAAGTGGGCAATATTCTGATACTGAAAAAAGCCAGTGTTGGCAAAGAGAACCTGAAAACGGTTGTGCTTCAGAGCCATATTGATATGGTTGGTGAGAAAAATAGTGGGACCGACCATGACTTTGAAACCGATCCCATTCAACCCCATATTGAAAATGGCTGGGTTAAAGCCCGCGGCACCACCCTTGGCGCTGACGATGGCATTGGAATAGCTGCGCAAATGGCTATCCTTGAAACCGACCAAATTGAGCACGGACCAATTGAATGCCTTTTCACTGTTGACGAAGAAACTGGCCTCAGTGGTGCTTTTGGCCTCAAGCCTGGATTTCTGAAAGGGAAAATTCTTATAAACCTCGACTCTGAGGACGAAGGAGAATTATTCATAGGCTGTGCTGGCGGAAAAGATACAGTGGCAACCATGGGCTTTTCGCGTATAATGGTCATTGCCGATACTGTAGCCTATACCCTAAAAGTAAGCGGACTCAAAGGTGGCCATTCGGGCGACGACATTAACAAAGGGCTTGGCAACGCCGTTAAAATCCTGAGCCGGCTGCTGTGGAACTGCAATAAAAAGTTCGACATTCGCATCTCTTCCATTGATGCTGGCAACCTTCGCAATGCCATCGCCAGGGAAGCATTTGCGACCCTTGTTATTCCGCGAAGGTTCAATGAGGAATTTCAACAATACGTTGAATCGTTCCAAGCAAATGTCAGGCACGAACTGAGAATTACTGAACCAAACCTGAGCATCAAATCCAAACCTACCGATCTGCCTACCTGTCTTATTGATATATCAACCCAGGAAAAGCTTCTTAATGCACTTTTTGCTTGCCCACATGGTGTTCTGGCTATGTCGGCTGACATTCCTAACTTTGTTGAAACCAGCACCAACCTGGCTTCGGTAAAAATTGTTGATGACAAAATTATGATTGCTACCAGCCAACGAAGCAGCCTCGAAAGCGCCAAAGAATGTGCGGCCAGCATGGTGGCGAGCGTTTTTGCCCTCGCAGGCGCACGAGTCGAACACTCTGATGGTTATCCAGGTTGGACACCAAACCCTAATAGCGAAATCCTTGAAATCACGAGAAGTGCTTACAAGCGTCTTTTTAATCAGGAACCCAAAGTGCTAGCTATTCATGCAGGCCTTGAATGTGGTGTGATCGGAGAAAAATATCCTGGAATGGATATGATATCCTACGGACCCACCATTAAAGGAGCCCACTCGCCTGACGAAAGGTTAAATATTGACACTGTTTCCAGCTTTTGGCACCTGACCATCGAAGTACTCAAGAGCATCCCTGCAAACGAACTCACCTAAACAACAGGAACAGTCATATTCCAAATACAAAACCCATTCTGATCAACGGATTGTTGTAAGGTGTGGAGGGTGTTTCGTTGAGGTTATATAATAATAGTATGTCGAAAGCACTCCTGGGGCCAACATGCTGCCGGTAACCGGTTCCGATGAACACACTGTTCACATGCTCTATCACGTATTCCTTGTCATAACTCTGTGTCGCAGGGTTCTGCCTATATGTCATGTTTCTGAACCGCAGGTATTCATATTCAGTGTGTGCAAAAAACTGCCGGAATAAAAAATACCTCATAAATACCTGACTCCCAACAATATGACTACTCAGACTTTGATACCGGTTGGTATATATATTGTAAGCGTAGTTTTTGATATGATAATACTTATAAGTGGCTCCAATACCCGATGAAAGTCTTTCAGTCAACGGATAGCCTGCCATCGGGGAGATATCTATCAATGTAACTGTA
>JAUXXY010000206.1 GCA_030684735.1 Bacteroidales bacterium
TTCGTTATGAACGGCTTAATATATTTACTGGCCACCCCAGAGCATATCCCCACTGTATTGATCTGAATCTCATCCCCCATGGAGGTATTTTTTTAGACAATGACTATACCAGCGAAGAAATGAAACTGGTGAACGAAACACGCAAGATATTAGAAGACAACACCATACAAATCACCGCTACTGTTGTTAGGGTTCCCGTATATATTGGACATTCGGAATCAGTAAATATCGAATTTAAGAGAAATTTCGACCTGAATGAAGCAAAAATGATTATTGCAAACACCAGTGGTATCGTGGTTGTTGATGACCCTTCTGCATCGCGATATCCAATGCCGATGGATGCCGAAGGCAAGGACGAAGTATTTGTAGGCCGCATTCGACGCGATGATTCACACCCCCGTGCCTTGAACATGTGGATTGTGGCTGATAACTTGCGCAAGGGTGCCGCTACCAATGCCGTTCAAATTGCAGCACTCTTAAATAAAGTCTCCTATTAATTTCTTTGCCCGTGAACGTTTACGAAGGATTGAACTTTCCGCTACAACTGAAGAAAACGGTTGTATCAGTAGGCGCTTTCGATGGTGTACATGTCGGACACAAGACATTGATTAAGAGGATGAAAGAAGTGGGAACACAGTATTCCTGCAAAACCCTGTTGGTTACGTTTCACCTGCCACCACGCTTTGTCCTGAACAAACAAAGCGAATTTAAATTACTCAATACCACCGAAGAAAAAATTGCAATGCTCGAAGAAGCAGGCATTGAGGATCTCTGGGTGCTTCCGTTTACGCGCGAATTTGCCGAATTGAGCTATACCCGCTTTGTTGAAGAATATCTTTCGGGCAGAGCCGGGGTTGGACACTTGGTAATTGGTTACGACCATTCTTTCGGCAAAGGAAAAGGGGGCGTTTATGATGATTTGCTGAAGCTCTCACATGAATTGGGCTTCAGTGTTGAACGATTTCCTGCATTAACAATTGACGGCAAAATTGTGGGGTCTAGTATTATCCGGGAATTACTATTAAGTGGCAACATAGTACAAGCCAATCTTTTACTCGGCTATAATTACTGCCTTAGTGGCAAAGTCGTTCGCGGAAACCAGATTGGAAAGCTTATAGGTTTCCCCACGGCCAATCTCGAGCTGCGCGACCCCAACAAACTCATCCCCTCCAAAGGAGTTTATGCCTGTTTGATTGGCTGGAAGGGAAATACTTTTTTTGGCATGAGCAATATAGGGATCAGACCAACTATTGAATCAAATTGCCTTACAATTGAAGCAAATATCTTTAATTTCAACCGCGAGATTTATAATGACGAAATTACCCTACGCCTTGTTCAAAAAATCCGGGATGAAAAAAAGTTTGGGAACCTTGAATTGCTAAAGAAGCAGCTATTTATTGATAAGAAAGTGGTAGAGGAAATTTTAGAAAATCAAATTTCTTAATCAGCGAGTGAGTCTTTTTGTATGTCGGTATGCGAAAAGCAATAAGCCCCGAAAAGTTAATGCTAAATCTTGAATTTCACTCCTTCGCTAGCTTTATTCCGAAAGCGCCTACTCCTTGTGTATCATATTTCGGAATGATTTGCTCGATGGTGATATGATGGTTTCCACTTTCGGTAAAACGATGATTGGTTCTGATTGGCAAGATGGTTTCGAAATACATTCCTTTTTGCGTTCCTGTATGTTCGCTCTCGCTGTTGCGCACAGCAAAGGTTTTCTCCCAAATTCTTTCTTCGCCGCCCGGGCTGGTCATGATGAAATGAACAGGGATGCTGTTATGCTGAAAATCATTGGTAATTCTGATTATTGCGAAGATTGAATATGAGTGCTTTATGTTGCCAACCGGTATATCGAACGACAGGATATTGAACCGGTTCCACATATTGGATTCAAACGTATGAATTTGTTCCTGTTTTTTATCCGACTGACAAGTAGAAAGCAAGGTAGCAGTGGCCATTAATATAAGAAAACGAAAAGCCTTGTTCATAAATCTACATCATAATGAGCCGTACTTTGCAAAAGTATTAAAAGGATATGATTTACTGCTTACGATGCACGGATTGATTTACATGGTACCTTTGTGCTTTAAACTTGGCTATGGCACAAAAGAAAAAATTTTACGTTGTATGGCGCGGACAAAATCCTGGAATTTACGAGCGATGGGCAGATTGCGAAAAACAGGTAAAAGGATTTACAGGTGCAATTTACGCTGGTTTTGGGAGTAGGGGAGAAGCCGAACAAGCTTTTGCATCCGATCCGGCAATCTATCTTCAGAAAAAGGCAGAAAGGGCACCACGTGGCTATACTGGTTATTTAGCTGACGCACCGATTACGAACAGCTTATGTGTAGATGCAGCATGTTGTGGCAACCCAGGAGTGATGGAATATCGTGGTGTTTTCACCGATACAGGCACTATAATTTTTAAACTCGGACCGTTTCAGCAAGCCACTAACAATATTGGTGAGTTTCTGGCCATTGTACATGCGCTGGCATGGCTCAAAAAGAAAAAACTCGAGTTGCCTGTATATTCTGATTCAGAAAATGCCATCTTATGGGTGCGCAACCGTCGTATTAACACCAAACTTTTGCCCAACGACAAGAATCAGGATGTTTTCGATCTCATCGAGCGAGCTGTTAACTGGCTCAAAACAAACCATTATTCCAACAAGGTACTGAAATGGAAGACTGCCTTATGGGGAGAGATTCCTGCAGATTTCGGAAGGAAATGATAGGCAGGTGGGGGCTTAGCTAATATTTGATTTTCTCAATAGCAATCTCTATCCTGGAAAGTGTTTCCTCACGGCCTAAGTGTTGCATGATCACAAATAGGTCGGGACCCACGCTTGAACCTACCAACACGATACGTAGTGGAAGCATAATGCTGCCAAAGTGTAATCCACGCTCATCTATTTGCTCTTTCACCAATGCCGAAAGGCCTTCATAAGTAAAATCAGGTGCTGTAGCGAGTAGTTTCGAAACCCAGAGCAAGTGTTCTGAAGTGTCTGACGTCCAACGTTTTTTGATAAGGGCGGAATCATAACTTTCGGGGCGGAAGAAAAAAAACCAGGCCTGATCCCACAGTTCATGTACAAAACTAACCCTGTCGGCCACCAATGGTATAACCCTCAGCAACTTATCAAGTCCAAGATTAATTCCTCTCTGCTGCAACCAGGACTTCAATTGCTCTGCAAGTTCTTCGAAACTACGGATGCGAAGGTATTGCTGGTTGAACCAACGGGCTTTGTCAGCATCAAACTTTGATCCCGACTTGCTAACACGGTCGAAGGAGAAATTTTCAACAAGTTCTTCGAGTGAAAAGCACTCCTGCGTGGTGCCCGGATTCCACCCCAGCAAGGCAAGCATGTTGACGAATGCTTCGGGGTAGAAACCAGATTCGCGGTAGCCCGACGAAATTTCGCCTGTTTTGGGATCTTTCCACTGCAGAGGAAATACAGGGAAGCCCAATCTGTCGCCATCTCTTTTGCTTAACTTTCCTTTGCCGTCAGGTTTTAAAAGCAAAGGCAGGTGGACAAATTGAGGCATTTTATCTTCTATACCTAAGTAGCGATATAGCAAAACGTGCATAGGTGCTGAGGGAAGCCACTCTTCACCACGTATCACATGTGTAATCTGCATCAAGAAGTCGTCAACAACGTTTGCCAAATGATAGGTTGGCATACCATCAGATTTGTATAATACCTTGTCGTCGAGCAAATTACTATCAACAGCCACATGTCCTCGGATGAGATCATTCAGTTCGATGATTTCATTTTCAGGAATCCTTAAACGGATAGCATACGGAGCATGGCTGTCGAGCAGTTCCTGAATGGTTTTACGATCCAACACCAATGAGTTTTTTAGCGATTTGCGGGTATGAACATCGTATTGAAAAGGCTTTTCCTTGGCTTTTTCAGTTTGTTTGCGAAGGGCCTCAATCTCGTCAACCGTGTCGAAAGCGTAATATGCGAAGCCATCATTTACAAGCTGTTTGGCATAACGGTGGTATATTTCCTTGCGCTCGCTCTGGCGATAGGACGCATAGGGCCCCCCGACATGCACTCCCTCGTCGAAGTTGATGCCACACCAGGTGAGTGCTTCGATAATGTATTCCTCAGCTCCCGGTACAAAACGGGTTTGATCGGTGTCTTCGATGCGGAGGATGAAGCTACCGTTATGTTTACGGGCAAATAGATAGTTATAAAGAGCTGTTCTTACTCCGCCTATATGAAGCGGCCCCGTTGGGCTGGGTGCGAAACGTACCCTGACGCTATTGATTTCCATGTATTTATCTATTAATTTAACAGCAAAGGTATGAAGAAGAAACCAAGGCTCATTCTCCAAATCATAAAGGTTTGATATTCATTTATATGGATGCAATTTGTGCCTATCTATCCTGGAATTACGGATGTTTCGTAATTTTGAGCTGTAAAACAGACGCTGAGAGAATATTATGCGGAAAAGCAGATCCAACATACCAAAATATCATATAGTGAGGATTTATCTCTTCTCAATCATGATTTATTTCATGTTGATTCTACCTGTTTTATTGGTTTTATCGCTAAAAATGGCTCCGGTGTTGTTTGAAAGGAAAGGAGCGAATGGTAAACAAAATAGAAATGAAACGGAGGCATCCTCCCAATCAGGCTACTTCACACACGATGAGATTGAACAAATCATTGGCG
This sequence comes from Bacteroidales bacterium, assembly GCA_030684735.1. Taxonomy (GTDB): domain Bacteria; phylum Bacteroidota; class Bacteroidia; order Bacteroidales; family JAAYJT01; genus JAAYJT01. The sequence continues at coordinate 4,685 of JAUXXY010000206.1, forward strand.
AAGCTAACACGCAAGGGGAAAAAATATTGCCTGAAGAGCTGGAGACCATACCTACCAAGGTTGATACCATTAGCAAAACGGTTGTAAACAAAGGGAGTGCGATTGGGGAAATTACCCCGGTCATTGGGAAAAAGTCTCCATTTGAGCGAACCTTCTCATTCCTATTTCAATTTGTGATTCTTTTCACTGTTGTTGCCGGCCTCATTATCAATGCCCCACTTAAGAAGTTTTTCATACGAAAACGAAGACGCAAGCCAGTAACAGATAAACTCCATACATATTGCAGGAAATTGCTTCTTTATACACCATATATTAACTCCGGACTGCTGTTTTTGAGTTTTTTAGTGATGCACGGTTTTATGGTTTATATGTTAGTGGATAGGGGCAACTTCGAAGACATCCTTAGCCGAAACCTTTTCCAACAGTTCTTTTATATTTCGCTGGTGGCCACGCTACTGCTTGTGTTGTTTGTTTTTTTCTGGCAAAAACACAGGGTTAACATTATATACCTCGAGCATGTTTTCAGCGAAGAAGAACTACACAAACGCCAGAAAGTATTCTTAACTGGCAAAATTCAGAACCGCTTGCTGGTTTCGAGTGCCATGACAACGCTGCTACCGTTGACAATTGTCTTGCTATACCTTGTTTTGAGCCTAACTCCCGTGAAGGATCTTGGCAATATGACCCCTGAGCAGACCGAAATCATTATAGGACCTTACAAGTCTCTTATCAGTGGGATTAAGTTTGATTCTACAAAAGACCTCGACAGTATGTATTATGTTAATGCTATTGACAATATCCTTATGTTTACAGGCATAGGCATGGGAATTTTAGTGGCACTCATCTACATCGTATTCTTTGTTCGCTGGACTACGGCCAGTATACTCAGGCCTGTCGAAGAACTATTACAGAACATGCGGCTCACCAGCGGTTTCCAGATTAACAACTATACGGTAGTGCGAAGCAGTGACGAGATCGGCGAATTGAGCGAAGGATACAATCACATGACCAGGCGACTTGTTGATTACATTGATACAATCTCGTGCATGAACGAAGCCTATGTAAGGTTTGTGCCACGAGAATTTCTACAAATACTTGGAAAAGAATCGTTTACAGATGTAACCCTGGGTGACCAGGTTCAAAAAGAAATGACGGTGGTTTTTTCGGATATCCGGTCTTTCTCCGAGATGTCGGAAGAAATGACACCCAAGGAAAATTTTGATTTCATCAACCATTACCTTGGTTTAATGGAACCCATTTTTTCAAGAAATAATGGATTTATTGATAAATATATCGGCGATTCTATCATGGCCTTGTTCAGCGAATCGGTTGACGATGCTATCAATGCTGCCATCGAAATGTGTATTGAGCTGAGAAACTTCAATGCCGAGCGCAGGGCGATGAACAAAAATGAAATTGATGTCGGCATAGGCATTCACACCGGTACTCTGATGCTTGGCATTATTGGTGGCAAAGGCAGAATTGATGGAACCGTAATCAGCGACGCCGTGAATCTTGCCTCGAGGCTCGAAGGGCTTACAAAAACCTATGGGGCAACAATCATTGTTAGTGAAGATGCACTCCTGAAAATCAGGAATAAGGAAAAATATAAATATCGCTTCCTTGATGTGGCAAGGGTAAAAGGAAAGCGTAAATCGGTTAATATATTTGAAATATTAAATGGGGAGCCGGAAGAAATTCAGCAAGGAAAACTGGAAACCCAGGAAATATTCCAACAGGCGGTTGAGCAGTACCGGAATATGAGATTTGATGATGCCCGTACCCACTTCGAAAAGATAACCGTATCCAATCCGGGCGACCGGGTAGCACGCCTCTATGCCAAGCGGTGCAGTTACTACCAAAAACATGGCATTCCGCACAACTGGGCCGGAGCAGAATAGGAGAGTGCCTATTAATGATATATTCCAAAAGAAAATCGTGAACTAATTACCATGCATTAACGTTATAGATCAGCAACACTGTTGTATGTTAGACATCACTTCATATACAATACTTATTGAGAAACTCGACGGTTTTATACGAAAGTATTACCGGCACAGGATTATTCGCGGATTGATTTATGCCATCGCGGTACTGATAGCTTCTTTAATCATATTTTCCCTCCTTGAATATGTTGGGCATTTTGGGAAAACCATCCGCGCCATCCTCTATTTTGGCTATATTTTTACAACTGTAATCGTTGTTTTTCGGTTTATCCTAATACCATTATCAAAACTCTTCAGGATAGGAAAAACACTCACCTACGAGCAAGCTGCAGGCATTGTTAGCCAACACTTTTCTGAAATTAAAGATAAACTGATCAACGCTTTGCAACTAGGCAAGCTTGAACAAACCGGTCAGGTTGATATACCATTCCTTAAAGCGGCCATCGAACAGAAAACAAAAAGCATTCAACATATTCCGTTCACTGAAGCAGTGGATAATAGTGAAAACAAGCGAAAAATTCCTCTTGCCCTCATCCCCGTTGGGGTGCTTGTGCTGGTGCTAATACTCGCACCCTCTGTTATCCGCGAGCCGGCCAAACGAATCACTAACTACCAACAGCACTTCGAAAAACCGATGCCTTTCGCCTTCAGTATTCTGAACGAAGCGCTTGATGTTTTGCAAGGTGATGATCTTGAAATAGTTATCAAAGTTATCGGGGATCAACTACCCCATGAGGTGTATATAGAAACTTCAAAAATAACATATAAGGCACAGCGAATTGACCCCAATAGCTATTCTTACCGGTTTCGCAACCTTCAGGAACGTACAAGGTTCATTTTGAATGGAAGCGGATTTATGAGCCGTGAGTTCACGATAAATGTTTACCCCAAACCAATCATACTCAGTTATACTGCACACCTGAAATACCCCGCCTATACACGTAAATCAAATGAAATAATAGAAAATACAGGCGATTTTACGGTTCCGACAGGCACAAAAATAACATGGCGGTTTGTTAGTAAAGAATGCGACTCACTTGCGTTTATCCCTTCGCTGTACCAACAATTTATTTACAATAAAACAAGTAAGACAACTTTTGTGTACGAACTGGCAGCTCGTGAAGCATTCAGCTATGTCGTAAAACCAATTAATCGTTACAGCCCAGGATTCGATTCGATCATTCATTTTGTGAACATCATCCCGGATCAATACCCCGAAATACAAATTGAAATATTTGAAGATCAAGTGAATCACAAGCAGCTTTTCTTCACAGGTTTGATCAGGGATGATTATGGGTTCGATCGGTTGATATTTCACTATATACGTCGTAACAGCCTGATAACCAATAATGATGTAGAACAGAAAGCAATACTGATACCCATAGATAGAGCGCTCAATAACCAATCGTTCTACTATAACCACGATTTCGCACAGCTTAAACCCGAACCGGGCGACCGTATCGAATATTGGTTCGAAGTGTGGGATAATGACCAAGTGAACGGCAACAAAGCCACAAGAACAGGGTTGGGCATCATCGAAATGCCTCAGCGTAGCCAACTTGAAGAGCAAGCGAGCGAAAAGAGCAAAGAACTTACTACAGAGATGGATCAACTGCAAAAGGCACTACGAGACTTACAGCTTCAGGTCAATAAATTACAACGTTCAATCCTGGAGAAGGAAAACATTGGTTGGGAAGAAAGCCGTCGGTTGCAGGACTTGCTGGATAAGCAACACAACATTCAGGAACAGATTGAAAACATTAATAAGGGCAACCAGGAACTAAACCGCATGCAGGGCGACCTAAAAACATACGATGAGGAATTGATGCGCAAACAGCAAGAACTTCAAAAACTTTTCGACGAAATCATGACCGACGAGATGAAGATAATGTTTGAAGAGATTAAGAAAATGTTAGAGGAGCTCGATAGGGATAAAATGCAGGAAACCCTCAGGAAAATGAATATTACTAACGAAGAACTGTCGAAAAGCCTTGACCGTACGAAGGAACTCTTCAAACAACTGGAGATGGAGAAGAAAATCACGGAAACTGTTGATAAATTGAGGGCACTGGCCGAAAAACAGAAACAGCTTGCTGAAGAGTCGAAACAAAACAAGAATGCAAAAGATGAGGCCCTGAAGAAACAGGAAGAAATTCAGGAGGAGTTCAATAATGTAAAAAAGGACATTGAAGAGATTGGCGAAAAAAACGAAGACTTGGAATTGAAATACGACATGATTGATACCAAGCAAAAAGAAGAAAGCATCAACCAAAGTATGGAAGAAGGTAAGAAACAGATTCAAAAAGGCAATAGTCCATCTGCCGCTCCTCACCAGAAAGATGCGGGCGATAAAATGGAAAACATGGGCAATGAGCTGATGGATATGCTGATGCAAATGCAGAATGAGCAATTGGGCGAGGATATACAGATGCTTCGTAAAATGCTCGAAAATCTCATAGAAATCTCTTTTGAGCAGGAAAACCTCATTGATAAAACAATTAAAATAAACAGAATAGATCCAGGATTTAAAAAAATTCTCGATGAACAAAAAAAACTAAAAGATGATTTAAAGCTTGTCGAAGACTCTTTGAATGCATTGGCAAAACGTCAGATAAGTGTTGAGAGGTTTATATTGAAGGAAATTGCCACGATCAATTATAATGTACAGGATGCCCTTGATGCCATGGAAGCAAGAGCAATGGATGTGGCAGCAACAAAGCAACAGTTTATCATGACCTCTGTAAATAACCTGGCTTTGATGTTGAGCGAAGCCATGGAGCAGATGATGCTACAAATGGCCATGTGTAGTCAAGGCGGTAGTGGCAGTTGCCCAAAGCCCGGTGGACAGGGAAAGGGAAAACCCTCACTCAGCAAAATGCGCGACTTGCAGCAGCAACTTAATCAGCAAATGCAGAATATGAAAGATGGTGAGATGAGGCCAGGGCAGCAAAGTCCCGGGCAATCAATGAGCGAACAATTTGCACGCATGGCAGCGCAGCAGGAAGCATTACGGCGGCAATTGCAGGGATATATGGAAGAATTAAGAAACGAAAAGGGTGTTGGCGACGGGGGCTTAAATGAAGTGATGAAAGATATGGAACAAACAGAAAAAGATCTTGTAAATAAACGTCTTACTAACGAAACGCTGATGCGCCAGCAGCGAATTGAGACCCGCCTTCTCGAATCAGAGAAGGCACAGATGGAACGCGAGAAAGAAGAAAAACGAGAATCGCGCGAAGCACAAAACTATCCGTCCACAACCCCGGATTCGGTGCTGGAGTTTTATAAAAAGAAAATGCAGGAACGCGAAATGCTGCGAACCGTGCCACCTCAACTTAAGAGCTACTATAGGAACCTTGTAAATGAATACTTTATCAGAATACAGTAACAAGTGATAACGTTTCAAAATCTAGACATAAGCCATCGTATTAAAGACAAAAGGGCTATTGCTGCATGGATCAAAGAAACGATTCAAGTTGAGGGAAAAACATGTAAAGACCTTGCAGTGGTATTGTGCAGCGATTCCTATTTACGCGAACTGAATCAAAAGTACTTAAAACACAACACATTAACGGATGTCATCACCTTTAGTTATTCCGAAAATCCGCGAATGATTTCAGGAGACTTAATTATAAGTATTGAAAGAGTTCAGGATAATGCTAAAAACCTCAAAGTGTACCTCGCCGAAGAACTTAACAGGGTTATTATTCATGGCGTACTTCACCTGTGCGGCTACGATGATAAAACAACTGAGCAGAAGCTTGAAATAAGGGCAAAAGAAGATAGTTATCTAAGGAAGCTTATCGTTTAAAATATTGGTTAACAATAATATAGAGGGGGGTGCAAAAAAATATAACTTTGCATCCTCATTTTGTTTCACGTGAAACAGTTGTATGTTTAAGGAATATGATGTTATAGTGGTGGGTGCGGGTCATGCCGGCTCGGAAGCAGCAGCAGCAGCAGCCAACCTTGGCTCAAGGGTTCTGTTGATCACCATGAACATGACCACCATTGCACAAATGAGCTGTAATCCGGCGATGGGCGGCATTGCCAAAGGGCAAATTATACGCGAGATAGATGCAATAGGGGGTTATTCGGGCATCATCACCGATAAAACCATGATTCAGTACAGAATGCTCAATAAGTCAAAAGGCCCTGCTCTTTGGAGTCCGCGAGCTCAAAATGACCGTATGCGTTTTAATGAAGAGTGGAGGTTAGCGCTCGAGGGCATTTCAAACCTGCATTTCTGGCAAGACACGGTAGTGGGATTGTTGGTAAGAAACCACAAGGTGATTGGTGTAAGAACCGCTTTGGGGATGATAATTGAATCTAAATCGGTAATCCTAACAAACGGCACGTTCTTGAATGGAGTCATCCACATCGGCACTAAAAGTTTTAGCGGGGGCAGGATTGGAGAAAAGTCTGCAACAGAAATCACAGATGACCTGGAAAAATTGGGCTTCGAATCATCGCGCATGAAAACCGGAACACCAGTAAGAATTGATGGGCGAAGTATTAACTTCAGTCGAATGACAGAACAAAAAGGAGATGAAAAACCAGGAAAATTTTCTTATACCAATACCCCTGAGCTCACTGCGCAACGTAGCTGCTACATTACCTACACCAGCGAAGAAGTGCATGATATCCTGCGCACAGGTTTTGAGTTTTCGCCCATGTTCGCTGGCCGGATCGAAGGAATTGGCCCAAGGTACTGCCCAAGCATCGAAGACAAAATAGAACGTTTCTCGCACCGAAATCGTCACCAATTGTTTGTCGAACCCGAAGGTTGGAACAGTGTTGAATATTACCTAAATGGTTTTTCTTCATCATTGCCCGAGGACATCCAATACCAAGCACTCAACAAAATCAAAGGACTGGAGAACACTAGAATATTCAGGCCCGGATATGCCATTGAATATGATTACTTCCCACCCATACAACTTAATTATACCCTCGAAACCAAACTCATCGAAAATCTATATTTTGCGGGGCAAATCAATGGTACCACCGGTTATGAGGAAGCTGCCGCGCAGGGTTTGATGGCTGGAATCAATGCACATTTAAAACTAAACAACAAACCCGAATTTATACTAAAGCGCTCAGAAGCATATATCGGCGTGTTGATTGACGACCTGATTACAAAAGGAGTAGATGAACCATACAGAATGTTCACCTCACGTGCTGAATACCGCTTGCTTTTACGCCAGGACAATGCCGACATCCGGCTAACCCCTCGCTCGTATGAAATAGGATTAGCAAGCGACGAAAGAATGCAAAAGGTAAAGAGGAAACGCGATCAAATTGTTGCAATCATCGAGTACCTGAAAAAAGAAAGCATCGAGCCTATTGTAATCAACCCGCTGCTGCAAAAGAATGAAACCCAAATCTTAAGCCAGAAAGCAAAACTCGCCAACATCCTGCTCAGGCCACAAATCAGCCTCCGCGACATGGTCCAATTCATCCCGGCGCTGCAAAATTATTTCACTGGCATTGGTGCTGATACGCCTGATATGATAGAGTCAATTGAAATTATGGTTAAGTACGAAGGCTACTTTGTGAAAGAACAGGAATTGGCACAAAAATTGTCCAAACATGAGAATATATCACTAAAGGAAGACTTTGACTACCATACCCTTAATTCAATTTCATACGAAGCACGGGATAAATTGAATCGAATTAAACCCCGAACCATTGGCCAGGCTGCACGCATCAGCGGTGTATCTCCGGCCGATATTTCGGTTTTACTGGTATATTTGGGCCGCTAAACAACCATTTGTTTCACGTGAAACACCATTCATGAGAAATCGCACACAGCAGAAAGGGAATGCTTGTATTGCCTGTCAAGGTAGTGATATTGAAAAATTCATTGAATTGCAGGATTATTTTCTAAGCCAGGAATGGTTCGAAATTCACCGTTGCAACCAGTGTGGGTTGATGTTCACGCTTCCCCAGCCATCAATCATTGAACTACCTACCTACTACCAATCGAAGAAATATTTTTCGCACATGCAAAGAGGATTTTCTGTTACGCAAAGTATCTATAACGCAGCACGCAATTTCATGATTAGGCGTAAGGTGAGTGTTATTAACAAATTTGCTTACCGCGGATCGGTGCTCGATATCGGGTGTGGAACGGGAGAATTCCTCGCTGCCTGTATGAAAAATGGATGGAATACAACGGGCATTGAACCCAATAGTCACGCACGCAAATATGCCAACAGCGAATATGGGTTGAACATTTATGATGATACTTATCTTGACCAATGTTCCGAGAATTCAATGGATGTGGTTACGATGTGGCATTCACTGGAACATACAAGAAATCCGCAAGGATATTTTGATGCCATACAACGGATTTTAAAACCTCATGGATTGTTGTTGCTGGCTTTACCCAATACCCAGTCATGGGACGCTCAGCATTACGATAAATATTGGGCTGCATGGGATGTGCCGCGACATTTGCATCATTTTTCACAAAATGCCATCGAGGTCCTGGCTAAGAAAAACAATTTTATTTTAACGAAGGTTATCCCATTGCCACTCGATGCTTTTTATGTGAGCTTGTTGAGCGAAAAGTATAGAAATGCGAAAAGCACAATTTTAAAAGCGTTTGTTAACGGTTGGCGGTCGAACATTGAGGCTAAGAACAAGAACATAGGTTACTCGAGCCAAATATACCTTTTTAAGCACAGCTAAAGCGTTAGAGGCATTTTGGGCTACGAATGGCTTTGTTGAGGGTGTGATATTTCCAGGTTGAGAAATGCCCACAGAATGGCTCTAAAAAAGCCAGATATAACACATTGAAAATTAGCGGTTAAGAAACAACTGCCTATGAAAACAGGAATTATTAACAAGGGAGTCCAACGATCATTTATAATTTCAGCCGCGCTGGTGATTTTGGCCATCATTCTCGGATCATTCGATCGGAAAGCAATTAAACCATCCACAGCATTCCGGAATTTCGAAATAACGCTATCTGAAAAACGCGAGATGGTGAGACGTGAGTTAATAAACCTGAGTCAAACACCAGCAAACGACTTGTTTAGTTTGTATGAGCTAAAAAATAATAACCAACAAAAAGTTGTCTTTTTTGCCTACAATAAAGATAGCCTTCGTTTTTGGTCGAGCCAGGCCATCGAAATTCCAGCAATTCTTGATAGCGCCATCCTGAGGAAAGAGGTGTTTCGGCTTTCTAGTGGTTTCTACTTGGCCGAAGTGCTTCAAAAAGAAGCGGACACCTATTTGGCACTATTACTGATAAAACACGTCTACCCTTATGAAAATGAATATCTTGTTAGTGGTTTCAATACTTGGTTTAGCTTGCCCGATGAAGTAGAAATACGTTGGGAATCAACAGGATACGACATAGAAGATAAGAACCAGGACTTTCTCTTTGCGCTTGAATTTCCACTAAAACCAGTAAAATCAAGGAGCTATTCCCTGGTGCTACTTGTTTTATATTTAGTGTCATTCTTGTTAATAATCAATGGATTACATCATTTATACAGGGGGCTATCGCCGTCCGTTAAATCTAAAAACCTGCTCTTTGCAGCGTTCCTTTTTGATATCATTCTATTGAGGGCACTACTGCAATATTTCAAAATACCTCATGTTCTATATGAAACCCAGCTCTTCAGCCCGGCCCTACTTGCCATCAGCAATTTTATTCCATCGTTGGGCGATTTGCTTGTCAATACGGCCATTATTTTGTCCATTGCATGGTTTTTCTATAAATCTGACCTGCTGATTGGAAACAAACCACAAACGACTCTCGGAAGAAATATTTCAGGGTTTACCCTCCTGTTGCATGTTTTTATCTTTTTCCAGGTTTTTATGATGTTGTTTCGCAGCATCATTTTTAACTCTGTTATATCATTCGATCTGAATAATATTTTCGGGCTTACAACAGAGAGCCTGCTGGGTTATCTTGCCATTGCAGGCCTACTTCTGGCTTACTTTTTCATTTCAGCACGGCTGATCAGCCTGGCCATTTCTTTATATCATTCAAGAAGAGATTTCTTGATTACCGCTTCCTTCACTGCGCTGATATCCATATTGTTAAGCATGTTCTTTGACAAGCTTCAACTCCTTCACCAAGTGATTATTGTTGCATATATCCTTATTTTCATTCTTGTTAAATTCGGGACAGGGAAAGAGTTATCATTTATTCATTCAATCGTTTTTCTTGCGTTTTTCTCGTTTATTGCAGCATATACATTGCGTGTTTTTAAAACTGAAAAAGAGCGCCAGGATAGAATTCTGTTGGCCATCGAACTGGCGGGTGAACGAGATAAAGTAGCTGAATTCCGGTTCCAGGCAATAGCAAATAACATGCTCAAGGATGATGAACTGATAAAGCAGCTTGACAAATCATGTACCGATCCCCTTGCTGAGACGGAAACCATTTGGTGGATAACCCAAAAATATTTTAACAAATTCTGGATGAAATATGATCTTCTGCTCACCATCTGCTACCCGGGGAAACAACTGCAGATTAAGCCCACAAACTATGTATTGGATTGCAGGGAATATTTCGAAAGCTATATTTCTTCATTCTCGGAACCCACCCAGATAAAGGACTTAAATTATTTGTTTCCCGGAACAGGTGAAATTAACTACATAGCAAAGCTGGAATTTGGGCAAGACCGACAGGATTTCAAACTACCTGTCACCATTTATTTCGAGATTAATTCAAAATCGGCAAAAAAAGGACTGGGTTATCCCGAATTATTGATAGATTCCAGAACCAGAAAGCCTGCTGATATGTCGAACTACTCTTACGCTATCTACCTAAACGGTGCATTGAACAAAAGTGTTGGGAAGTATTCTTACGGGCTATACGATTCAAAACTCACCGCAACCGGTAATGATTTTACCTTCTTCAGCAATAATACATACAACCACATGCATTATCAGGTGAGCGATTCAAAGGTTATTATTGTAAGTCAGTCCGAACCTGCGATCTTCGAAATCATAGCACCGTTTTCATACCTGTTTATCTTTTTTGGGTTATTTGCCTTGCTATTTGCCTTCATTAGCGGCCCTCCAAGAAATATTTCACGATCAGCGCTTAGTTTTCGAAACCAAATCCAGTACTCTATGTTTGGGCTGATCTTTGTATCATTTGTTGTAATTGGCATCAGCACACTTATTTATCTCACGCAATTGAATTATAACAAAAACCTGAACAATTTGAGCGAAAAGAGTCACTCAGTGCTCATTGAACTAGAGCATAAGCTGGCCGACCGCCAACAACTAAGTTCCGACATGGGCGATTATCTTGAGAGCCTACTCACCAAGTTTTCGCAGGTTTTTTTCAGCGATATTAACCTCTACGATACCACCGGTCGCCTGTTGGCCACCAGCCGTCCGCAAATATTCACCGAAGAGCTGATTTCTAAATATATTAATCCTGAAGCATTTAAACAAATGGCCTATAGCAAGAAATCATCATTCATCCACAACGAAAGCATTGGGAATTATCAATACCTATCGGCCTACTTGCCTTTACGAAACGAGCAAAACAACCTCATCGCCTATGTGAATCTGCCTTTCTTTGCCCGACAGGGCGAGTTAAGGCAAGAGATTTCGACCTTCCTTGTTGCTTTTACTAATATTTATATTGTGCTTGTGGCTATTGGTTTATTTTTAGCATTGTTACTTTCGAATTATCTGCTTCGTCCGCTATCGCTGATGAAATTGCAGCTTCGCAAGATAAAAATTGGAAATGTGAACCAGAAAATACCCTGGAAGAGCAAGGACGAGGTTGGGCAGCTTATCGGAGAGTATAACCGCATGACCGAAGAGCTGGCACAGAGTGCCGAAATGCTAGCCCGGTCGGAGCGCGAAAACGCCTGGCGTGAAATGGCAAGGCAAGTAGCCCATGAGATCAAAAACCCGCTGACTCCCATGAAGTTGAATATACAACACCTGCAGAAAGCCTGGAATGAAAAAGCGCCCGACTGGGATCAACGCCTACAAAGGTTCACCACCACCCTCACCCAACAAATTGATGCCTTATCCGAAATTGCCACAGCTTTCTCCGATTTTGCCACCCTGCCTCAGTCTGTGCCGGAAGAAGTTAATCTGCATACAGTAGCTGGTAATGCTGCTGCTCTCTATAGCGACCTCGAGAACATAAAGATCATAATCAACCCGGCTCATGGAAAATTGGATTATGTTGTTATTGCCGACGAAAAACAATTGCTAAGGGTTTTCAACAATTTGATCAAAAATTCCGTTCAAGCTATCGGGAGCATGCACGGAGGGATGATCAATATAAGCATGTTAAAAGAAGATAGAATGATTCAGGTGGTAGTGAGCGACAATGGCACTGGTATCAGCCCCGAACAGCAGGCAAGAATCTTTACTCCATATTTTACAACCAAAAGCAGCGGTATGGGCTTGGGGTTGGCTATGGTAAAAAACATCATCACCGGCTTTGGGGGTACTATTTCCTTTGTTTCGCATGTAAGCAACGGAACAGAATTTCACGTTTATTTGCCGGCCTTTGAAAAAGAACAGCCGTGATCGGAAAAAAGAAAAGATGGTAAACATATTTTTCAAATTTCCCTACCTTTGACCGAAATCCAAGCTACGAGCAACTTTTGAATGCCATTAAACAACT
>JAUXXY010000220.1 GCA_030684735.1 Bacteroidales bacterium
TCCGGCATGGTGGCAGCATGATGTATCCCTTGGTTGGGAACTAACGTCCAAAGCCCTCTCCTACAGGATAAAAGCCGAAGTAAGCAACCTGCTCAACCATCAATATGAAGTGATACGTAGCTTTCCTATGCCAGGAAGGGCATATTACATAACTCTTGCAATCAACTATTAATCCTTTAAAGTCAACTTTTATGAAAAATCAACAACCTTCCTCACTTATGTACATTTCACTTATGTACATTTCACTATTTACTGCTGTGATCATCACCAGTTGTGTTAAAGAATCCGATGATAAGCCCACCAACGGTATAATTACCAGGGCAAAAGGTATTTATGTGCTTAACGAGGGTTTGTATGGCATGAACAATACCACACTCACCTATTTCGATGTTGACCAGAATGCAACGTACAGCAATTTTTTTCGGACCCAAAATAACCGGGACATGGGGGATACCGGTACCGACATTGCCATCTATGGCGGTAAAATGTATGCTGTTGTTAGTAACTCAAGCCAGGTGGAGGTAATGAACGCCCATACCGGAAAGAGCATCAGGCAGATACCCCTTTTTAATGGGCAAACACCGCGCAATCCAAGATTTATTACGTTTTTCGGTTCCAAAGCCTGGGTATGCTCTTTCGATGGCACGGCAGCGGTGATTGACACTACTTCTTTGCAAGTCGAAAGAATTATACAGGCGGGCCGCAATCCTGATGGCATCACAGCCGCCAACGGAAAAATATATGTAGCGAACTCCGGCGGGCTTGATTTCCCAAATTTCGATAACACGGTTTCGGTGATTGACCCTGCCACTCAAATCGAAACCATTAAAATTCAAACAGGTTTGAATCCCTATACCCTTCAGGGTGATGCCTATGGTGACTTATATGTGATTTCACGAGGAAACTATTTTGATCTGCCCTCGCGACTGCAAATCATCAATACGTTGACTAACACGTTAAAGCACACTTTCGATGGGTTCGAAGCCATGAATTTAACCATCAGCGGCGACACAGCTTATGTGTACCACTACGATTATATGACCGGAGAATCAAAAATCCTGGTATTGAATGTAAAAACTGAGCAAGTGCTTACGGAGAATTTTATTAGCGATGGAACAAGCATCGAAACCATTTATGGTATTGCCGTTGATGCAAAAACCGGCGATGTCTATATTGCTGATGCCAGGGGGTTTGTAAACACAGGAAAGGTATTTTGCTACAGCAATAAGGGTGTCAGGAAGTTTTCTTTTGAAACCGGCCTCAATCCAAACCGGATTGTTTTTGTAAGGGAATAGTGGAGCGTGGCAACTGCGTGAAAGTGTATTAAAGAACCGCCAATAAACATAAATGGGAAGTTGTTCTGGCCGAGCAACTTCCCATTCCACCGTGCTGAGAACCGTAGCTTTCAGCGGGCGCCAAGTTACTGTTATTATGGCAGTTCCATCGGTATGGTGTTCGTTTCCGAACCTGGCCTTTTCACTACCTGCCATCTGAGGTCTTGGGGTTAACCGTGACGTACTGAAAGCAGTTTTTCAAAGCCCCTTTCCCTTTGGCCAAGCATCCTTCAGTGTCGCGTCTTTCGTTGCTAGACCTCCGAATACCCTTTCCTGTACTTCCATTGATCTCTTCCGAAGAAGTGGTCTCTGGTTTTCGAGAGGTTCCCTTGCCTTTTCTTGCGATCGGGCCGGGCTGTTATCCCATCTCCAGGAGGCGTGCCTTTTATCCCTCGCTTGGTCAAACAAAGATAGTTCAAACCAAGTGGCCTGTCAACAGATTACATCAAGTAAAATCACACAAGATGTGCACATAGTTTTTCAACAATTGTTAATAACAATTATATCGCTGATAATCAAAACCCCCTTCCTTGTTTTCACAAAAACTCCTTCAATCGTTTTCCCTTTTTGAATCAAACCGGTGTGCAAAAACCTAGCTTTATGTAGTTTCCCAAGTTTGTCTTTCACGGTATAATCCAAGACCGGGCGTTCTTTTCGATCAAAGATCTGCATACAATCCATCACATCGAATACATATCTCACACCTGCCTCAAAGTAGGGATGCAATGGTTCAAGAAAAATCCTTCCCGTACAGTTGATTTTATCAACCAAACAAGTGATACCCATGCCCGGGTAGATGCCATAGTCAGAAAAATAGGCTGCAGGTAGCAGCAAACGGTGTAGCCCCGGGCTTTCGAGCAGAAAATACAATTCGTCCCCAGGTATAGTGATCATTTTCAACACCTTGAATTCCATCTGCTTACCTTCTTCAAAATATTCTGAGAAGAAAAGGCAACTCCTTGTTTCCCGCCGTGATTTCAAGGTATTGTTCATTGTATTAATTACCCTGCAAAGCTTTTGAATAGTTCAAACACCGGCGACACGCGTAGCCTTTTTTACACCGGAGATCTTTGACAACCTATGCAGCAATAAATCAAGGTTCCTGGCATCCAAGACCATCACTTTAATTATTCCTTCGAATTTGCCTGCAGCAGTTTCGACAGAAATGCCACGCATATTCACTTTTAAATCCTGGCTGATGGCGTTGGTGATGTCGTTAAGTATCCCTAGTCGGTCTTGTCCTGAAATTCGGATTGTTGTAACAAAACTGGTTACATCATCCTTCTTCACCCACTTGGAACTCACCACCCTATATGGATATCTTGAGCGCATCTGCAGGGCGTTCGGGCAGTCGGTTCGGTGAATTTTGATGCCGGTTCCTACGGTTACAAAACCAAAAATTTCATCGCCCGACACCGGCATGCAACATTTGGCGAGTGTATAATCACCGAGTTCGGGGTTGTTGTCAATGAGCAGGAAATCTGTTCCCGGGCGACCGGCAAGGGTTTTGGCAGAGATTTTTTTCTGAATTTTCTCCTTTAAGGCCTCATCTATGGGCCGCGAGGGTGTCTGCAGTATCTCTTTAATTTCTGAGACATCTATTTTATCCACAGCAATGGAGTGGAATAGTTCAACTGGCTCAGATAATTTATAATAAGGCAGCAGTTTGTTGAGTACTGCGTCGTTGAGGATTAGGTCCAACTGGTTAAGTTTGCGCCGCAATATTTCGCGACCTTCATCACTCCGGTTGAATTCGGCTACGCGCAAAAAGCGTTTGATCTTGTTGCGGGCACGGTTGGTTATCACAAAATTTAGCCAGTCGAGATTTGGTTTCTGATTTTTTGATGAAGAAATTTCAACTTTATCGCCATTTTTAAGTACATGTTTTATAGGTACCTGCACACCATTGACCTTTGCCCCTGAGCATTTCTCGCCCAAGGCAGTATGTATTTCGAAAGCAAAATCGAGTACCGAGGCACCTTGAGGTAACTTTTTCAGGTCGCCCTGTGGCGTGAATACGAAAATGGAGTCATCAGCAAGCCGAATCTTGAGTTGTTCTTCGTTGAGATCGCCTACATCGGGTTTTTCAAGAATAGTTCGCATGACTTCAAGCCATTTGCCCTTTTTGCCAGCACCTTTTACATCTTTATACATCCAATGTGCGGCATGACCTTTCTCGGCATTTTCATTCATACGCCTGGTACGTATCTGCACCTCAACCCAGCGATTGCGCGGGCCCATCACCGTGGTGTGAAGCGATTCATAACCATTCT
>JAUXXY010000248.1 GCA_030684735.1 Bacteroidales bacterium
GATTTCAGGTAGGTGATTTATTTTCCTCAAGTTCACAAATGGGTGATGAACCCATGCAGTTTCAGCACAAATTCAAAGATATCGTGATAGCTGTTGACGAAAACCGCTTTCATGGCATTAACGAGCTTTGTCACCGTTATCCCAAGCTGCAGATAGTGCTTCTTGACGATGCTTTTCAACACCGATCAGTGAAACCCGGTTTGTCTATTTTGCTCACCGATTACTATCATCCCTACTTCGATGACTACCTGTTGCTCGCAGGCAATCTTCGCGAAACGAAAAGTGGCGCACAGAGGGCTGATATCATTGTGGTCACCAAATCCCCAAAGGTTTTATCGCCCTTTATTCGAGATAGTTACAAAGAGTCGCTTAAGCCCCTTCCTCATCAACGCCTCTTTTTCTCATACATTCGCTATGGAACAATTCAGCCATTCGATATCGAAAAAGCAATTGTCCCCAAAGCAAAAAAAGTAAACACCATACTACTTATTGCCGGAATAGCCGATACTTATCCCCTTGAAGACCATCTAAAACAACTTTGTTTCGAGCTCATCACCCTGCAATTTTCTGACCATCATCAATATACCAGCAAGGATATTGCAAGAATTACCACTATGTGGAACAACATTTTCACGACAAACAAGCTGCTTCTTACGACCGAAAAAGATGCCATGCGCCTGAAAGACCCTTTAATTCAGGAATTGATCGTACATTTGCCCTTGCACTATATCCCTATTGAAGTTGAATTTCATGATAGGGATAAAGTCCTGTTCGACAAACAAATTCTTGAATATGCTAAAAAGAATCGAAGAGATACTTGAGTATCTGAAACCCAGGATTGATTATGCACCCGAAGTTGGCATTGTGCTTGGAACGGGGCTTGGTGGCCTGATTAGTGAAATTGACGTGGATGTTTCAATTCCGTATCAGGACATTCCGGGTTTTCCGGTGTCAACAGTGGACGGACACCAGGGCAAGTTGATATTTGGAATCCTGGGATCGAAAAAGATCGTAGCCATGCAAGGGAGGCTCCACTACTACGAAGGCTATTCGATGCAAGAGCTTACGCTACCTATCCGGGTAATGAGTTTTCTGGGAATCAGGTTTTTAATTCTTTCAAATGCGAGTGGCGGAGTGAATCCGGATTTTGAAATAGGTGATCTGATGATCATCACCGATCACATTAACCTAATGGCTGGTAATTCACTTATTGGAATAAACAACCAGGAGTTTGGCCCGCGTTTTCCGGATATGAGCCAGGTTTATGACCCTGAAATCATTCTAAAGGCAACCAATATCGCCCGCCGCCACAATATAAAGTATCACACCGGAGTATTTGCTGCAGTTACCGGGCCTGTGTATGAAACTCCTGCCGAATATCGCTACATCAGGATCATCGGTGCCGATGCAGTGGGTATGTCAACCATCCCAGAGGCCATTGTGGCCAGGCAAATGGGAATTCCGTGTTTTGCCCTGAGTGTGATTACCGACCTCGGCGTGAGCGGCAAAATTGTTGAAGTTTCGCACACCGATGTAATAGAAATCGCCAGCCATGTTGAACCGAAAGTTACGCTGATTATCAGGGAACTACTGACTGAATTATAGCTGCCTGCATTGACATGACCCTTCAAGAACCTGAAATCATAGACCCCCGGGCCGGAAAAATTTACTTTGCCTCCGATTTTCATCTTGGCATACCCAATCACGACAGTAGCCTTGAGCGTGAAAAGCTACTTGTGCGATGGCTTGAAGACATCCGCAGCGATGCCACAGCCATTTACCTGATGGGTGATGTATTTGATTTTTGGTTTGAATATAGGACAGTGGTTCAGAAAGGATACATCAGGTTGCTTGGAAAGTTGGCGGAAATTTCGGACAGTGGCATCCCCATTCATCTTTTCAAGGGCAATCATGATATCTGGGCTTTTAATTATCTTTCGAATGAGCTTAACATTCATTTACACCGGGATAAACTTATTGCCGTGTTGGGGAACAAGTGTTTTTTTCTTGCTCATGGCGATGGGCGGGGACCCGGCGACAAGAGTTACAAATTGATGAAAAAAGTGTTCGAAAGCCGATTTAACCAATGGCTCTTCAGGTGGATACATCCGGATATAGGGTCACAAATTGCCCGTTTTTTTTCAAATAAAAGCCGCTATGCTAACGAATTTAAGCAGGAAAAATTCGGTGCGCCTCCGATTGAGGAGGAACAGCTTTATAAATATTGCTTGTTAAAAGCCCGTGAACATCCCGAAGTTGATATTTTTCTTTTTGGGCACCGCCATCGTCCTATGGATGTTTCAATAAATGACAAGGCAAGAATGGTCATTCTGGGCGACTGGCTCTATCATTTCACATACGCTGTATTTGACGGCGAAGTTCTTGAATTGAAAAAGTTTGAACCCGTTGAAAACAGTGGCTATTAGCCATAATATGGTTCTTCGTCGAGTGTGGGTTTTTTGTAAGGTTCAGAAATACTTCGAAAGGCATTGATCTTCTTGGCTATAAAAAAAGCAAGGCATTAGCCCTGCTTTCTGTACCCGAGGCGGGACTTGAACCCGCACGGCCGTGAGGCCAAAGGATTTTAAGTCCTTCGTGTCTACCAATTCCACCACCCAGGCATTAAACTCCGGTTTGTGGCTGCAAAAATAGCCAACAACAATGTAATTATCAACTTCTGGACTTTGCAAATACAAAAACCCGACCTGAGCCGGGAAGTTTATGAGCGGAAGACGGGACTCGAACCCGCGACCCCGACCTTGGCAAGGTCGTGCTCTACCAACTGAGCTACTTCCGCATTGCAATGTACGTAGGTACATGGGGCTGCAAATATACAACATTTTCTTTTTGGCAAAATTTATAAACAAAATATTGATCCTCCGTATATTATTCCGCAAACCATTGCTTCTTGTTTTTCTGTGCCTTAAAGTGCGGATGAACATTGTATATTTGCAGTCAAAGCGACTTATCACACATAATTTAAAATTATGACAAAAATTTTTGTTCGCAAAGTCACCACCCACGTGCTTCAGGAAATGAAACTCAAAGGTGAAAAAATAGCCATGCTCACTGGGTACGATTTTTCCATGGCTCGCCTGCTCGAAGCAGCAGGCATTGATATTGTGCTCGTTGGCGATTCGGCATCGAATGTCATGGCCGGCCACACCAGCACGCTACCTATTACTCTTGATCAAATGATTTATCATGCTTCCTCGGTGGTCAGGGCTATCTCCCGGGCACTTGTGGTGGTAGATTTGCCTTTCGGCACCTACCAGGGTAACTCAAAGGAAGCACTACACTCAGCCATTCGTATCATGAAAGAATCGGGGGCTGATGCAGTGAAGATGGAAGGAGGGAAAGAAGTCCTCGAATCTGTTGATCGTATCCTCTCGGCAGGTATCCCTGTGATGGGCCACCTAGGCCTCACTCCCCAGAGCATCCATAAGTTTGGCACCTACGTGGTGCGTGCCACCGAAGAAGGTGAAGCCAATAAGCTGGTGGCGGATTCAAACCTGCTCGAAAAGGCAGGCTGTTTTGCCCTCGTGCTTGAAAAAATTCCTGCCAAACTGGGTGCTCAGGTAGCTCTAGAACTTAAAATCCCGGTAATCGGAATCGGCGCGGGTGGCTATGTGGATGGGCAAGTGCTTGTGTTGCACGATATGCTGGGCATCACACAGGATTTTTCGCCACGTTTCCTGCGCCGCTATCATAACCTTAGCGAAGAAATACAGGGTTCGGTGAGGGCTTACATCAAAGACATAAAGTCGCGGGATTTCCCCAACGAAAAAGAGCAATATTAACATTACAAGCATAGTTGGATTTCCGACAGGCGGCCTAAACAAGAAATGTATCGGATGGATAATGTGAATTATATCAGCCAGCGGGTCTTGTATGAAGACAACCACCTGTTGGTGATCAACAAAATGGCCGGTGAAATTGTGCAGGGCGACCGTACTGGCGATAAACCGCTGCTTGAAAAAGTAAAGGATTACATCAAGGTTAAATATAACAAACCCGGCAAGGTGTTTCTTGGATTACCCCACCGCCTTGATCAACCGGTTAGCGGTGCCGTAATTTTTGCACGCACCTCCAAAGCGTTGGCGCGTTTGAACACGATGATCCACGACCGCGAGATCACAAAAATTTATTGGGCTGTAGTCAAAAACCGCCCACCCAAAGACCAGGATACGCTGGTGCATTACATGTCGCGGAACCGCGAGAAGAATAAATCCTATGCTTTTAATCAGGAAAGAAAAAACACTACGCGTGCCGAACTTCAATACCAAATCCTTGCAGAAAGCGACAATTATTATCTGCTTGAAATTAAATTGATTACGGGTCGTCATCATCAAATTCGTTCACAACTTTCGGTATTGGATTGCCCTATCAAAGGCGATCTGAAATATGGTGCACCCCGGCCCAACCCCGATGCTTCTATCCACCTGCATGCCCGCAATGTCTGCTTCATACACCCGGTGTCAGGCAAGGTTACTGATGTGTTTGCTCCGGCTCCTGATGAGCCACTCTGGCAATATTTCGAAAATCTCTTTCCATTGACCACCGTAGGTATTTTGGATGAGTAATACACCCTCGCAGCATCTGAAACAATTCTTACCTTTGCCATTAAAAGCATCATAACGTGAAGGATTCCAGGCCAAACGTCAACATCGAAACTCCCTTGATGAAGCAATACAACTCCATCAAGGCCAAATATCCCGATGCGCTGTTGCTGTTCAGGGTGGGCGATTTTTACGAAACTTTTGGCGAAGATGCCATTAAAACCAGCAAAATATTGGGCATCGTGCTCACCCGTCGCGCCAATGGGGCGGCTTCTTATGTCGAACTGGCAGGCTTCCCTTATCATGCCCTCGACACCTACCTGCCCAAAATGGTGAGGGCAGGCCACAGGGTAGCTATCTGCGAACAACTTGAAGATCCCAAGCTGACAAAAAAAATTGTGAAGCGGGGCATCACCGAGCTTGTTACCCCAGGTGTTTCATATAACGATAAAATTCTTGACCACACTAAGAATAATTTTCTGGCAAGCCTGCACTTGCAGCCCAAAACCTCGGGCATAAGTTTTTTAGATGTTTCCACCGGCGAATTCTATCTTGCCGAGGGTTCAAACGAATACATTGATAAGTTGCTGCAAACTTTTCAACCTTCCGAGATAATTATTCAGAAAAGCAAACGCCACGAACTGGCCGAAATGTTTGGCGGGAAATTTTATGTCAACACCTTCGAAGACTGGGTTTTTAGCTACGACTTTACCTATGAGCTGATGCTCAGGCATTTCGATACCGTTTCGCTGAAAGGATTTGGAATAGAAGATTACAAGCAAGGCATCATTGCTGCAGGTGCTGCTTTGCATTACCTGGCCGAGACCCACCACGATAAGGTGCAGCACATCTGCAATATTTCACGCATCGAAGAGGAACGCTATGTTTGGCTCGACCGTTTCACAATCCGAAACCTTGAACTAATCAGTTCGCCCAACGAAAATGCCAGTACATTGCTTCAAGTCATGGAC
>JAUXXY010000254.1 GCA_030684735.1 Bacteroidales bacterium
TGTCAATTTTATTGCCATTGTGGCGATACCAAAGCTCAACATAAAAATCGTCAACTTGGTAAAGTTTGATAATATATGACATGTAAATACGGTCGCATAACTCGCATCCACACTCCAATACCACGGCAGCGCGCTCCAGAATAGGTAAATCCGTAAATTGTTCTTTGGTGATCATAGAAATTCAATCCCTGTAATCAACAAACATTACAAATAGTAAATTGTTTTGGAAATTGAAAGAAGGAGTAGGGCTAAAGCAGCCGTTCCGACTCTTTGATGAACTTATCGCGTATGTCCTTCAGGATATCAATATTGGTGTGGCGGTCGTAGATCCTCACTAAATCAACCACCCCCGATTTATTGTAAACCGAAGCAAGTGCGGCATCATACACCTTGTGTTCGCAATTATTTTTCACCACCCTGGCAATCTGTTCAAAAGTATTCCAATCCATACCTTTGGGAATTTCGATATAGTACATATCGCTCAGGTCATTGTCATGGTATATGTGCTCGGCCATGGGTTCTAAATCGAAATACTTGCTGATTTTAATAAGGCTCGTGTATTCGGCAACTTTACGGTTGGGGGCAAATGCAATCCCATGTTTTGCATACAGCTTTAGAAGCTCGGGTAGCTGTTTGAAATCGTTAATCTGAAAGCGGATGCATGGCACCAATTCGTTGCTGATGGTGAGTTGCCCGCCTGCTGCACTAAAAATGTGTTTATAGCTTTGCCTGATCTTCTGTGTTGTGCGAATAAAATTATCGTCTTCGCAGCTTTTAAAACTCTTCAGCACGGCAAATATCCAATTGGGTATCATGTTTTTCTCCTGCGATGGAATTGCGAAATGGTCGTAATACCCGGGTAGGGGGTCTTTGTCCTCAAGCAGTAATTCCGAAAAAACAATTTCCGACTCAAGACTTGCCAGATTTTCTTTTTTCCAAAGTGTTCCGATGGATTGAATTTTTTCGCTCATAAAAACTGGGTTTTCGGTGTATTAAAGAATCAACAACTAAATACAAAAAGTGTTTAATCCCAGGTACCTTCATATTACTAGGCATGAGTAATATAATATGAATAACAACTCAAAGCGAGCTATCGCTGTTGAAATATTTAATTCAGGGTAGGCAAGTTATGATATTTATCATATAGTGATAATTGTCATAATCCAACATGAATAATACTCAGGCACACCTCATACCTTTGCAAAAGATTCAAAAACATAAGATATGATTGAACAAGCGAAATGAATTTTATGTTTGAATTATGACCAGAAGAGTAAAAGGGTTCTTGCCATTTTACTCTACATATTTAAAACAATTAAAACTCTATACACACTTATGAATAACCTTCTAATATTAGGTGGCGGCACAGCAGGTGCGATGATGGCAAACAAGTTACGAAAAGCCCTCGACAGGAAAGATTGGAAAATAACAATTGTTGACAAGGATAAAACCCATTATTATCAACCGGGATTCTTATTTATCCCTTTTGGTATATACAAAGAACAGGATGTAATTAAGCCAAAGGCAAAGTTTTTTCCTACCGGGGTTGAAGTGATTTTTGCTAACACTGAAAAAATCAATGCTGACGGTAACAGTGTTACGCTTGAAGGTGGGCGTATTTTAAGCTACGACTACCTAATAATTGCCACAGGAACAGAAATACGGCCCGATCAAACTCCAGGCATGAAAGACAAGTTATGGTATAAAAACATTTTTGATTTCTATACACTGGAGGGTGCTTTGGCCTTAGAACAAGTGCTTAAAACATGGCAGGGGGGAAAATTAGTTGTGGCTATTACTGATCTTCCAATTAAGTGCCCTGTGGCACCTCTTGAGTTTGTTTTTCTGGCCGAAGCCTTTTTCACAAAAAAAAGCATGCGTAATAAAGTGGATATTACATTTGTCACACCTTTATCGGGCGCTTTCACTAAACCTATTGCTACTCAAATGCTCAGCAAGTTATTGACTACGAAGAATATCAAAGTAGTTACTGATTTTTACATTGAACGAATAGACAATGAAAAGAAAAAACTTATTTCATACGATGAAAAAGAAATCGCATTTGATCTTCTAGCGATTGTACCATTAAATATGGGCGATAAAGTAATTGCCCGCAGTGGCTTGGGGGATGATATGAACTATGTGCCAACTGATAAATATACCTTACAATCCAAAGCCCACAACAATATTTTTGTAATCGGAGATGCCACCGATTTACCAACATCTAAAGCAGGTTCAGTGGCTCACTTTGCGGGAGACATACTTTTTGAGAATATATTAAATACAATCAAGGGCAACTCCTTAATAGCCAGTTTCGATGGACATGCAAACTGTTTTATCGAAACCGGATATGGCAAAGGCACGTTAATAGATTTTAACTACGATACCGAACCCTTGCCAGGAGCCTATCCAGTACCAATTATTGGTCCATTTATGCTTTTAAAGAATAACCGATTGAACCATTATGGCAAATTAATATTCAAATGGATTTATTGGTATTTCCTGCCAACAGGCAGGAAATTGCCCGTTAAATCCGAAATGACAATGTCAGGAAAACGTAAACCCAAGTGACACTTTTTTGTATTAGCAAACCACGAACATTGAATTCGAAACAGAAGTGACAGGTAAACCTGAAAAGTAAAAAACGCAAGATTATGGAGTATGCCAATGAAATCATTCAGAAGCATTTGCATCAATAAATAAAACCTTTTCAAAACCAATAGCATTAACAAACAAAACTAAAAAATTATGGCTGAAAAAATTATGGCTGGCGTAACAGTTCAAGTTAACGATGAAGGTTATCTTGAAGATCCCAGCCAATGGACAAAAGAAATTGCAATGGAGATTGCAAATGATCTCAATATTGCATTAACTGACAAGCATTTTGAAGTTCTTGACTTCTTAAGAGCAAAATACAAAGCAGGGACAACTTTAACCATTCGTATGGTTGGCAATTCAGGTATTGTTGACATAAAAGAACTCTATAAGTTATTCCCTGCCGGACCGCTAAAGTTCTCCTCAAAAATTGCAGGAATTCCAAAACCAACCAGTTGTGTTTAACCCTTAAAAATAAATATAATGAATACCGAAAAAAACGAAAAACCATTAAAAAAGGTCTGTATCATATGCGCCAAAGGAACTATTGAAGACGTGTATGCAACCCTTGTTATGGCAAATGGTGCAGTGATGGAAGGCATTGAAGCAAAGGTGTTTTTTACTTTCTTTGGCCTGGATGCCATTACTAAAAAACAAATGAATAAGCTTCACACTGCTACTGTTGGCAATCCTGCCATGCGTATGCCGGGAGGCCTGCCATTCCCCTCATTATTAGGTGCTTTGCCAGGAGTTGAAGCGGGTGTATCTGCCATGATGAGAAGTCAGATGGAAAAACTTGATATTCCTCCGGTTGATGAGTTTTTAGAAATGATTACAGCCGGCGGAGGCGAAATATATGCCTGTAAGCTGGCTATGGATATGTTTAAGCTGGAGTTAAAAGATTTGTGGGAAGGTTGTAGTGGTGTGCTAACTATTGGCGATTTCTATGCAAAGTGTGGCGGAGAGAACACCCAGATAATTTTTACCTAAAAGTATCTGCACCACTTTCCTCAGAATCCCATTGGTTTAGAATGGATTGGGTGTGGTTCCAACTTGCTTTTGATTGAGTGAGAGGAAATTGGGTCATTGCTAACCGTAGTTCGAGATTTTCTCCAATGTTTCTTTATCTATAATCTCGATTTCTTTTCCGTTGATTCTTATTAGTTTGTCTTTCCTGAATTCGGACAGAGAGCGGATAACATTTTCGGTTGTTACTCCAATGTATTCAGCAATCTCACGTCGCGAAACTGGCAGTTCAAAAGTGGTATTGTTATAGATTCTATCGCTGAACATAAGTAAGATATAGGCTACTTTCCCCCTTAAATGCCGAAGGCGGATGGCCAGCGATTCAATAATGATTTTATCAGTTGTTTCGCTCATTTTTTCCATTAGGTTCATGGTAAATATTGCATTCCCCAAGGCAAGTTCCTTCAGGTCGTGCATGCTCAGGCAACAAATCACCGAATCTTCGAGCACAGAAACAGAATAATTGTAATGCGAACTTGAAAAAACACTTAACAAGCTCACAAAATCAAATGGTTCGGAAATCAAAATTATCTGGTCTTTCCCGCTGGGGGTGGTTTTATAAAGTTTAACCAAACCACTTTTCAGATAAGAAAAGTCCCTGATCTGTTCCCCTTCCCTAATGATAATCTCTCCCTTTGAAAAGTTTTTTTCGACCTTTTGATTACAAAAAGTTTCACTTTCTGGTTTATTAAAACTCTTAAAGAAAGCCGACCGCAAATCACATTTGTCACAAACACATTTTTCTTGCATAGCTGGCCTCAATAGTAACTACCATTCAATCTCAGTTTACTCTTATTTACAACAGGCAATTCAGCAATGATAACCTTTTGCTCAAATCTGGAAATATGAACGCTTTTGACAAAAGTAGGAAGAATTTACCTTATTTGGTAGTAGCCCACAAATTATTAAAGTTCAAATGGTTTGAAGGTCTTGAAGGTCTATTGATTATCAAATCAATATACTAAAAACCTGTTGTTAAAAGAAACCAGGACGTGCTATGTAAATTCATAAAACTATCATCCATTGAGTATCACAAAATCAAAAGAATGACTTAGTTTTGTTTCGTAATTTCCCAACTTATGAAGCACTTGGTTAAAAACATTCCAAACACTTTCACCTTATTGAATTTATTTTTGGGCTGCATCGCCGTATTCATGGCCTTTTCAGGAGCCTATACCCATGCAGCATGGTTGATAATCATAGCTGCCATTTTTGATTTCCTGGATGGCACGGCAGCCCGAATGCTGAAAGCATACAGTGAATTAGGTAAACAGCTTGATTCGCTGGCCGATTTAGTTTCGTTTGGACTGGCACCGGCTGCTATCATGTATTCATTGCTGTCCAGTGCATCAGAATACGATACCCCGAAGGAGTTTATAGTGCAGTTGGCTGCTTTACCGGCCTTTTTAGTTGTAATTTGCTCTGCTTTACGTCTTGCAAAATTCAACTTCGATCCCTCACAATCCGAATCATTCAGAGGCCTGCCGACTCCTGCCAATGCGTTGTTTATCATTTCGTTGCCTTTCATCCGTATGCAAACAGCCTCTGGTGAAAGTATCACCGCACTCATGGGGAGCTGGCTGGGAAACTATTATGTTCTGCTTGGCATTACTGTTTTATTGAGTCTGTTGTTGGTATCGGGCATCCCCTTGATGGGATTCAAGATTAAATCGCTCGCATGGAGTCAAAATCAATACAAGGTTATTTTTCTGTCCCTTTCGGCGATGTTGATTCTGTTGCTTGGGGTTGGCGCGGCACCTTTTGTGCTGTTGCTCTATTTCGTCTTGTCGGCAGTGGATTATCACAGGCCTAAAGCCTGAGGTTCAAACGCACACTCTTTTCCCAAGAAGCTGCTGAAAAGCCGGCATAACTCGTCGGGCGCATCAGCATGAACCCAGTGGCTTGCGCCTTCGATGGTTTCGATTGTAGCGTTGGGGAAATATTTAAAGATCAACGGTTCATCTTCATCGGTAATATAATCAGAATCAGCTCCTTTGACAAAAAGTGTGGGGCCAGGGTATGCGCCTTCATGGTTGAGCCCGGCTGAAATGTCGTCAATATTTATCGTGATGCCTGCCGTATTGATGCGCCAGCCAAACATATTACGGTTTTTGCGGAAAAGGTTCTTGAGTATAAACAAGCGGATACGCCGGTTGCTGATGTGCGCCTGCAGGATTTCCTCCACTTCGCCCCGCGAAAGCGCCTGGTCGAAGTCAACGGAATTCATGGCAGCGATGATGTTTTGGTGGATACTGCTTACCGGATAAGCACGTGGGCTGATGTCCACAACCACAAGCTTTGGTACCATGAAAGGATATTCCAATGCAAAATTCATGGCTACTTTGCCCCCCATTGAATGTCCGATTAGAATAGCCTTTGTCAGTTGATTTTGGTTCATAAAACCAAGCAGGTCCTCAGTGAGGGCATAATAGTTGAAAGTGGAGCTGTGGGGCGAATGACCGTGGTTGCGCTGATCGGGGATAAATACTTCATATTCTTTTGCTAAACGTTTGGCGTGGGCTACCCAGTTATCGGAAATGCCAAAAAGTCCGTGAAGGATTATCACTGGTTGACCGGTGCCGTATTTTCTGAAGAAGAGCTCCATTTATGGGGTATTTAGTAGTGGACGGGAAGGAGAACGGTAGAATTATATAACAACGGAACAATTGAATATTAGAACAATAGAACATTAGAACAATAGAACATTAGAACATTTGAAGTCAGAACACATTAAAAACTCAATCGCTCCAGATACATTTGCACAGTGTTTTCCAGGCCGAAATATAACGCATCGCTGATCAGGGCATGGCCGATGGAAACCTCGAGGAGGCCGGGAATGTTTTTTGCAAAAAACCTGAGATTGTCGAGGTTCAGGTCGTGGCCGGCGTTGAGGCCAATACCGGCATCGTTTACAGCCAGCGCAGCCCCAATAAAAGGCTTGATGGCTTTATCCCGATCTAAGGAATAGTTTTTGGCATACGGTTCGGTGTACAATTCCACCCTGTCGGCGCCCAATTTGGCAGCCTGTTGTATCATGTTAGCATCGGTTTCGATAAACAAGGAGGTACAAATGCCCGCCGCCCGGAATTCAGTCAGCACATCCTTCAGGAAATCTGCATTTTTATGTGTATCCCATCCGGCATTCGAGGTAAGTGCATCAGGAGGGTCGGGCACCAGGGTTACCTGTGTTGGTTTCACCATCAGCACCATATCAATAAACTGCCGCGAAGGGTATCCTTCGATGTTGAACTCTGTGGTAACCACGTTTTTAAGCGCAAGAACATCGCTGTAGCGGATATGCCGTTCATCGGGGCGTGGATGCACGGTAATGCCCTCGGCACCAAAACGCTCGATATCAACGGCTGCTTTAACAAGGTCGGGTATATTACCACCCCTGGCGTTGCGCAGTGTAGCAATTTTATTGATGTTTACACTTAAGCGGGTCATGCAATTTAAAATTAATGTACTTGCAAAATTACACTTTTGGATGGCGTGCCTCCCTGAACCATATCATTAAACGCGCAGGTTATGTATCTTTGTGCGAATTTAGGTTAACATTGCTATCAATTATAAATATCTAACCAAATGATTGCCAGGGAACTCATTACAGCAACCATCGTACCGTTAAAAACTTCCGACACAGGCCTTGAAGCACTTAACTGGATGGACGAATACAGGGTGAGCCATATGCCAATTGTTAATAACTCTGACTTCCTTGGGCTTATTAGCGAAGAGGATATTTATGCGCTGAACAGCTATGAGGAACCTGTAGGCTCGCACCACTTATCGCTCACAAAACCCTATTTGGATGAGTCGCAGCATATTTTCGATGTATTCAGGATCATGTCGGAGTTGCAACTCACGCTTGTACCGGTGCTCGATGATAAAAATCACTACCTGGGAGTGATTACAACGGAAGAGTTGCTGAAAAAATTTGCTTCCATTTCCTCGCTCCGAAAT
The DNA here is from genome assembly GCA_030684735.1 of Bacteroidales bacterium. Lineage (GTDB taxonomy): Bacteria > Bacteroidota > Bacteroidia > Bacteroidales > JAAYJT01 > JAAYJT01. The sequence goes on from JAUXXY010000254.1 coordinate 7,582, forward strand.
CCCGGAGGTGTGATCGTGCTCGAACGCAACACCAACGACTATTCACTCACCGAAATAGCCCAAATTGTTGAATCGAACGATGCCAAAGTACTCGGAATCTTCATCACCTCGAACCCCGATAGTACGCGGATGGAAATTTCGATAAAGGTGAACCGCCTTGACCTTGGCCCCATACTTCAGACTTTTAACCGCTACAACTACATTATCAAGGCCTCATATGGCGAAGACACTTACTACGACATCCTGAAAGATCGGTATGACCTATTGATGACTTATCTAAATATCTGATTAACAGCAATTTATTTTTTGATAAAATGATCTTCTCGCAGCATTTTTCAAAAAAACCGCCAATGCTTATTACGGTCATGGCGTGGAGTTGTTTTTTATTTACTGACCTACTTATTGCCCAGTCATCGTATAAAAGCCTGCCCGAGAAGATAATTATTGGAAACATTATTACCGAAGGCAACAAGGAGACACACGCGACAATTGTGAAACGAGAATTATTAATTACAAAAGGCGACACATTGCTGCCCGAAACCTTGATGCAACTTTTACACCGAAGCCGCGAGAACCTACTGAATACCTCTCTATTTAATTTTGTGAATATTGACACCTTACACCAGCGTGAGAATAAAGTCATTGTAGATATTCGCATCAGGTTCACCGAGCGTTGGTATCTTTGGCCTGTACCTTATGCCGAATTGGCTGACCGCAACTTGAATGAATGGTTGGATGAAAAAGACTTTTCCCGGATAAATTATGGAATCTATCTGGATCACGGCAACTTCAGAGGACGTAATGAGAAATTGCAGATCGCGGCGAAGTTGGGGTTTGATCAAAACATTGGCCTGCAATATTTTAAACCTAACATTGATTACCGGCAAACCATGGGTGTAGGAGCAGGGATTAATATAAACCGGAAACATGAACTGCCTTATGCCACCATTGACGACAAACAAGTTTTTTATCGGGAAAACCGCCGTTATGTCTTCAAAGTCACAGAAGCCAATCTTATGTTTAATTACCGTCCGGGTATTTACAGCAGACATTCTTTATCCCTAAAATTCAGCCAATACGATCTGGCCGACACCATATTTATCCTGAATCCTGATTATTGCCGGAACCAACAGTCTTCTCAACGTTTTCTGAGCATTTCGTATGAATACCGCAGCGACCATCGCAATCTAAGATACTATCCTTTACAAGGTTATTATTTCGATCTTCAGCTTGTGAAGTACGGACTTGGGTTTCTTCAGAATTCCAGCCTGGATGTATTGTATGCAAAAACCACCTTAAAAAAATACTGGAATTTGCTGCCTCATTTGTATTTCATGGCCGGAACCACCGTTAAGATATCTTCGGCATCGTTTCAGCCATACCTGCTTCAGCAAGGGCTTGGTTATAGGTATGATTATGTGCGCGGATACGAATACTATGTAGTTGATGGACAGCATTTTGCAATGCTTCGAACCAATCTTAAATACGAATTACTTGCCCCGCGCACCTTTCGACTGCCTTTCATCCGAAACGACCGATTTGGCAAATTGCATCTTTCGCTCTATTTGGGTTTACATTCGGATGTGGCTTGGGTGATGGATGACCAATTCCATAATAAATTTGACAACCAACTGCCTAACAAAGCTTTGTGGGGCAATGGCATAGGTTTTGACGTGGTGACATATTATGATAAGGTTATCAGGTTTGAATATTCGGCGAATAATTGGGGCGAACATGGGTTCTATGTTCATTTTCTTGCGCCGATTTAAGTGCTGGCAGCGCCTACTATAGCGCGGGCGAATAGAATCCCATATTTTCGTAAACTTGCACATTCAATCTTGCACAACCCTTTAGATCATTCAATTAATGAAAATTGCCCTCTACGGAAAAAACATTCACCCTGACGCACTAAGCTATGTGCAGGAATTGATTGATAAACTGATTGCCGCCAACTCTGAGATTTTGTTTTATGAGCCTTTCTACCGCGTCCTTAGCCAGCAACTTGCCTGTCCTACAGATGCGCTTGTTTTCGGTGACGCCATCTCGCTCGCCAAAAAAACCGATTTGTTTATTTCATTGGGAGGCGACGGCACACTGCTCGACACCTTAACACTTGTGAAAGACTCGGGCATTCCCATTATGGGCATCAACCTCGGCAGGATGGGGTTCTTATCGAGTATATCAAAGACTGAGCTTTCGGTAGCCATTGGCCAGGTATTGGCAGGAGAATTTGTGATTGATGCCCGTTCGCTCCTGAGCCTTGAGACACCACAACATATTTTCGGCGACTTGAATTTTGCACTCAACGAGCTCACAATTAATAAAAAAGATACCACCAGCATGATACTCGTTCATGTTTGGGTTGACGATAAGTTTCTGCATTCATACTGGGCCGATGGGCTGATCATAGCTACCCCCACCGGGTCAACGGCCTATTCACTATCGTGCAACGGGCCCATCATCACCCCCGAGTCGGCCAACTTTGTGATAACACCCATCGCCACACACAATTTAACGGTTCGTCCGGTCGTTATTCCGGATAACAGTACCATACGCATTAGGGTTGAAGGCAGAGAGAATAAGTATCTTGTCAGCCTCGATTCACGTTCGGCTATTCTTACGCCAAACACCGACCTGGTAGTAAAGAAAGCTGAATTCAAGGTGAATCTGCTGCAACTGAAAGACCAGTATTTTTTTCGCACCATACGCGAAAAACTTAGTTGGGGCAAAGACATCCGGAATTGATATCCCACCTGCAGGCCCTGCGTAATGAGAAAATTACTAATTTTGCGGCCTTAAATTCATGAAAAAGACATTAATTTTTGTATTTTTACTCGCTTGCAGTAGCGTTGCCGGTTTTGCGCAACGTTCCGAACTTGGCGTATTTGGGGGTGTATCCTATTATCACGGTGAATTCAATCCTTTCATACCTTTCTTGCTTCAAAAACCTGCGTATGGCCTGGTATATAGGTACAATATTCATACGCGACTGGCAATCAAGGCAAATCTTATTCATGGATCTCTTGATGGCAAAGGCAAATATGCTGCACTTCCAACCCTACAACTTATGAGCTTTAATACAAGAGTTAATGAGTTTTCGGCTCAACTCGAGCTTAATTATTTCAACTACTTTACCGGAAGCCTTAGATCCTTTATTTCACCCTATATTTTTGGAGGTATAGGCTTTTATGTTTTTGGCACAACTGCAATTACCCCAGGCATCAACCCCCGGAATCAATCTGACTGGCAAACGTTTTGGACAAAGACCGGAGCGGGCCCGAAATCAGAATTGGCTATAGTGTTTCCTTTTGGTGTAGGTGTTAAATACAGCTTATCGAAAATCGTCGGCCTAAGCTTGGAATGGGGCATGCGAAAAACACTCAACGACCTGCTCGACGGCTTGCATGATTTCGGGCAATCCGGTACGCAGGTTAAAAACTCGAAGGATAATGATTGGTATAGCTTTGCAGGTGCCATGGTGACTGTAAGACTGCATGCAAACAAAAGAGCCATGTGTCGCGAAACTCACGACGTCAGGTTTTAACAATACTTAACAATAAAGTTTCCGTTGCATCCGGATTTTCTCCGTTAATTTGAATACCGATTGATAAAGATGGATCTGAAAGAAAAAATTGACCTTGAAAAATTACCAGTGCACGTAGCCATAATCATGGACGGCAACGGTCGTTGGGCCAGAATGCGTGGCAAACACCGCGTATTTGGCCATGAGCAAGGCGTTATTTCGGTACGCGAAACAGCCGAAGCGGCGGCTGAGTTGGGCATTAAATACCTGACATTGTATGCTTTTTCGACCGAAAACTGGAATCGCCCGATGCAGGAGGTTGAAGCCCTGATGGAACTTCTCGTTCAGACCATCAATCTGGAAACCAAAACACTGATTGACAACAATATCAGGCTGCTCACTATCGGCGACACGCAACGCCTTAATCATCAATGCTATGCCGAACTACAGAAAGCCATAGCAACAACTGCTTCAAACACCCGCATGGATCTAATTCTTGCCCTTAGCTATAGCAGCCGGTGGGAAATTACTGAGGCCATGAAACAGATCGCTGCAAAAGTCCGGACCGGAGCGTTGCAGCCTGCTGATATTACCGAAAACATGATCTCATCGCACCTTGCTACGGCCGATATCCCTGATCCCGAACTACTTATACGTACCAGTGGCGAATATCGGATCAGCAATTTCATGCTATGGCAAAGTGCCTACACCGAGATGTACTTCACTCAAACCATGTGGCCCGATTTCAGAAAAAACGACCTCCATGCAGCCATCATTGATTTCCAGCAACGCGAAAGAAGGTTTGGCAAGCTCAACGAACAACTAAACACGTGCAAAAAGTAATGAGAACCAGACATTTATTGTGGGCTTGCATCATCACGATCTGTTTTGCTCCGTCAGCCATTCTTGCCCAAACTCTTATTGGTTCTGACCTGCCCGAAATCAATTATTCTAAACCAAGCACCTATACTATTGGTGGCATTACGGTGAAGGGCACCGAGTATCTCGACCCTGGAATCATCGTTGTGTTATCGGGTTTGACCGTTGGCGACAAGGTTGAAATTCCCGGCGATAAGATCCGTAACGCCATCGAAAAGCTTTGGGAACAAGGGCTTTTCGAAAATATACGCGTCGTTGCCACCCGGTTCGAAGGCGATTACATCTTTCTTGAAATATCGCTGAGCGAAAGGCCCAGGCTTACACGATTTTCATTTCTCGGCATACGTAAATCCGAAGCCGATGATCTCCGCGAAAAAATCAGGGTCGTGGTTGGCGATGTTGTAACTGATAACCTTGTGATGCGTACCAGCAACATCATCACTAAACACTTCAGCGACAAAGGATACCTGTCCACAGAAGTGAATATCCTTCGCAAACGCGATACAGTATCCATCAACAATGTCGAGCTTATTATCGAAGTTAAGAAAAACAACCGTGTTCGCATCGAGCGGATTGAATTGCAAGGGAATTCAGCCCTCAGCGATCAAAAAATCAAACGGCAGCTTAAAAACACCAAGGAAAGAGGTGTAGTGAAACCTTTCGACAGCGTGGACTCGCTGTTGATAAATTCGGCAAAAGCCATTGCGCGGCTCGATATTGTCAAATTGGGCGAAAGTGTTGGAAAAGCTTTCGCAAACGATATCAACCCGAGGATTTTTAAGTCTTCGCGTCTTATCGAAAGCGATTTCAAGGATGACAAAGAAAAACTCATCCAGAAATACAATGAATTAGGCTACCGCGATGCGCGAATAACCAGCGATTCTATATATCGAAGCAGCGCCGATAACATTTCAATCAAATTAAATATTGACGAGGGACCACAGTATTATTTCAGAAACATCACCTGGATTGGAAACACCAAATTCAGCACCGAAGCCCTGAACTCAGTCCTTGGCATTCGTAAAGGCGATATATATAACCAGAAAATTCTTGACACCCATTTATCATACAATCCCAACGGAATAGACATCAGCTCTCTATATCTCGACGATGGCTATCTCTTTTTTAGAGTTACCCCCGTTGAGGTGTTGATCGAAAACGACTCGATTGACCTTGAACTCAGGATTTATGAAGGCAAGCAAGCCACCATCAATCGCGTGAGTATTAAAGGAAATACCCGCACCAACGAGCATGTGGTGATCCGTGAACTGCGTACACAACCTGGCCAGCTTTTCAATCGTTCGGATATCATCCGCTCAGTTCGCGACCTGGCACAATTGAGGTATTTCGATGCCGAAAAAATAAATCCGGTCCCTTCTCCAAACCCAACCGATGGGACAGTTGATATAAACTATGAAGTGGAAGAAACCTCATCTGACCAAATCGAACTTTCTGGCGGGTGGGGCTATGGCCGCGTGATTGGCACCCTGGGTGTTTCGTTTAATAATTTCTCTACCCGAAACATTTTCAAAAAAGGCGCCTGGCGCCCTGTGCCCACTGGTGATGGCCAAAAGCTGAGCATTCGCCTTCAATCATACGGAACTGGTTATATCAGCTACAGTGCTTCGTTTACCGAACCCTGGCTGGGTGGTAAAAAACCAAATTCCTTCAGTGCATCCTATTCTCATTCATTGTTCAGCAATGGCTATTCGAAAAGCAGTGAAGGATATGGTGATTTTAAAATTGATGGTTTCTCATTAATGCTCGGCAAGCGCCTTACCTGGCCCGACGATTTCTTTGTTTTAATTCAGAATGTAAGCTATCAAAGATATTCGCTTAATAATTGGGGCCAAATTTTTTCATTTGGTTCCGGTAGCGGCGTTTACAACAGTGTCACTTACGGGATTACTTTCGGTCGCAAATCGGTTGACGCGCCAATTTATCCCCGCAGCGGATCGGATTTCACTTTAGGGCTCAATATCACACCACCTTACAGTGCCTTCTCGAACAAAAACTATAAAAACCTGGACGCTGACGAAAAGTACAAATGGATTGAATATCACAAGTGGAACATCAGTACAGCATGGTATCAAACCATCGTAGATAAATTAGTGTTCAGCGTACGGTCGCGTTATGGTTTCCTGGGCTTATATAACCGCGATATTGGTGTAACGCCTTTCGGAAGATATTTCCTGGGGGGCGATGGACTTTCGGGTGGTTACAACTACGATGGGCGTGAAATTATTGCCTTCAGAGGCTACAGCAACGAATCAATGACCCCCGAATGGTATCGCGATAAGAGCCTTGGCGGAACCATTTTCAACAAAAACACCCTCGAACTTCGCTATCCGCTTTCGCTCAACCCCAGTGCAACCATTTATGCACTTGCTTTCGTTGAAGCGGGTGGAGCATGGCTTAAATTCAAAAACTTTAATCCATTCGACCTTAAACGCTCAGCAGGTGTTGGGGTGCGTGTGTTCCTGCCTATGTTCGGATTACTTGGACTTGACTGGGGATACGGTTTCGACCCAATACCCGGAGTTCCTGGGGCTAACAAAGGGCAATTTCATTTTTCGATCAACCAATCTATTGATTAATAACAATTTAGTGCTTTATTAGTTTCTTGGCAAGGAATTTGCATAAGAGATCATACAGTCAAAAACAGTATTTAATACCAAACCAGGAGGAACATCTATGAAAACGTATCCTAAAACCATTGCAACCATCGCTATGAAAAGCATCATACTTTTCAGCATCCTCTCTTTCGCAGGGTTTACAGCTAAAGCACAAAAGTTTGCTTACGTAGATACTGATTATATTCTTGAGCATATTCCGGAATATAACAGTGCCCAAGCCACCCTCGATAACCTTACGGTTCAGTGGCAAAAAGAAATTGAAGCAAAGTTTGCCGAGATCGAAAAAATGTATAAGACCTATCAAACCGAGTCGGTGTTACTTCCCGAAGAAATGAAGCGAAAACGTGAAGATGAGATTATCAAGAAAGAAAAAGAAGTGAAAGATCTCCAGCAAAAACGTTTTGGCAAAGAGGGCGATCTGACCAAAAAACGAGAAGAACTGATCAAGCCCATCCAGGAAAAGATTTACACTGCTTTACAGGAAATTGCCAATCAGGGCAACTATGCTGTAATATTTGACAAAGCAGGCAGCCTCTCAATGGTTTATACCAACCCCAGATTCGACATTAGCGAAGAAGTATTGACCAAGATGGGATACAGTTATTAGGAGTGATGCTAATTTTTTTATTTTTGCATCCTATAAAATCAGAAAAATCAATAAATTAATTATTTAAAACGAGAGATGAAAAAACTAATCAGCTTTATGCTAATGATCGCGTTGGGTTTTATCGCCTTAGGCCTTTCAGCACAGACAAAAGGGAAATTCGGACACCTTGATTTTGCAAAATTATACTCAGAGATGCCAGGACAGGATTCTATAAAGAAAGTTTTTGAAGAACATGCCCGTGCATTGCAGGAAACCTTCTCGCAGATGCAAACTGAGTATCAGAGCAAGTTGCAAGATTACCAGGCCAATATGGCCTCACTATCGAATCTGATTCGCCAGAACAAGGAACGCGAGATCATGGATATTCAAACCCGTATGGAGAATTTCCGTACACAGGCAGAAGAGGATCTGCAAGACAAGGAAGCAGAATTAACCAAACCGATTATTGAACGTGCGCGTATTGCCGTGAAGGAGGTTGCCAAAGAAAATGGATACGCTTACATTTTCAACAGTGCCGAAGGATTATTGTTGTATTCCGATCCAGGCGACGACATCACTCCACTGGTAAAGAAGAAACTGGGGATGAAATAGAAGGCTGGTAAAACCAAACCAAAAGAGGCTGCAGTAATAATGCAGTCTCTTTTGGTTTGGCCTGCAGCCTTCTACCTTCTGTTGCCCAAAAAGATATAGACATAATAGAGCAGCGTTGCCAGTGATGCGAGTGCAGCCACTACATAGGTATAGGCAGCCCAACGCAAAGCCTCCTGCGCCTTTGGATGGGTTTGGCTGCTGGTAATACCTGCGCCATTCAACCAAGCCAGTGCCCTGCGGCTGGCATCAATCTCAACGGGTAGGGTGATGAAGCTAAACAATGTCATCAAGGCAAACATGACAATCCCTGCCAATAGAATAGCCGGAAAAGTCTGAACCAGGATAACACCAGCCAACAAGACCCATTGAACCCATTTTGAGGTAATACTCACAACCGGAACTAACTTCGAGCGCATCTGCAAAAAACTGTAGGCATGGGCATGTTGTATGGCATGTCCGCATTCGTGGGCGGCTACGGCCGCAGCGGCCACACTGTTCCCATTAAACACATCGGTGCTGAGATTCACTGTTTTGTTTAATGGGTTGTAATGATCGGTAAGTTGCCCATCCACCGAAATCACTTTAACATCATTCACTCCATTTTGAGAGAGCATACGTTCAGCAACATCCTTGCCGCTAAGTCCGCCATTGATCGGAATTTTTGAAAAAGCCTTGAATTTCGATTTCAATTGTGCTCCAACAAGCCAGCTAAGGCCGGCAAAAACGATAAAAATAATCCAGATAGGTGCCATTTTTGTTGTTTGTTTTAAATATTGAATTGTAGATAGTCAACATCCTTGCCACATGATGCGACACGAAGAATAACGCCAAAATGGCATAAATTGTTTTTTATAGGTAATATGATTAGTCATCATCATAAATCAGAAGTCGTAGTTATCCGTCTTTCATCATCTGATTCCTTATACCATCCGGCATATTTCACATAGCTGTTGGCAATGCGTTCAATCTGCCCTTCGAACAAGGCTTCATCAATGATATTAATCTTTTTAGCCGGAATACCGCCATATACGCTTCCGCTTTCCACCACAGTGTTTTCGAGCACCACCGAGCCGGCAGCAATCACCGAATTACTACCTATCACAGCATGATCCATGATGATGGCCCCCATGCCAATCAGCACGTTGTCGTGTATGGTACATCCATGTACAATAGCATTGTGGGCAATTGATACGTTGTTACCAATATTCACCGGTGCTGTTTGATAGGTGCAATGGATGATTGCCCCATCCTGGATATTTACTTTATTACCGATGCGGATGTAATGCACATCGCCTCTGACAACCGCGTTGAACCAAACACTGCAGTCGTCGCCCATAACAACATCTCCAATAATGGTGGAGTTGTCGGCCAGGTAGCAGGTGTGGCCAAAAGTTGGAGTAAAGCCGCGGACAGATTTAATAAGGGCCATTTTAGAACCTGAATTTTACGATTACAACTCAAGCAATGCCTGCATGGGGTCGTTGCCTTCGAATAGCATGGTGGACGGATCTTCGATCATTTGTTTCACTTTCACCAGGAAGCCCACCGATTCGCGGCCATCAATCACCCGGTGATCGAATGACAGGGCTAAATACATCATGGGGCGGATTTCTACCTTTCCATCAATTGCAACCGGGCGGTCAATAATATTATGCATACCCAGGATAGCACTTTGCGGTGGATTAATGATGGGAGTTGACAGCATCGAGCCAAATACCCCTCCGTTGGTGATGGTGAAAGTGCCTCCGGTCATCTCTTCGAGGGTGATCTTATTATCGCGGGCACGAGTTGCCAACTCTTTAATTTTATGCTCTATTTGTTCCAATCCAAGGGTTTCAACATTACGGATTACAGGTACCACCAGCCCTTTGGGCGCGGTCACAGCAATGCCAATGTCAACGTATTTATGAAAAATCATTTCATCGCCATCAAGATGGCTGTTTACCTGCGGAAAGTGTTTTAAGGCTTCGGACACAGCCAGGGCAAAAAATGATACAAACCCTATCCCCACTCCGTATTTTTTCTTGAATGGTTCAGCATATTGTTTCCGAAGTGCGATCACCCGGGTCATATCCACTTCATTGAAAGTAGTAAGCATGGCCATTTCCTGCTTCACAGCCACCAGGCGTTGAGCAAGTTTCAGGCGAAGGGTTGAGAGCTTTTTGCGCTCTACCTCACGAGAACCATCAAACACGGGTTGTCCGGGCATGGAAACAGGCTTAACTTTTCTGCTTATGTATTCTTCAACATCAGAGCGCGAAATGCGCAGGTGGTAGAAATGGTTTATTATTTTTCCTTCTCTGATGCTTTTTTCGGTCATTAGCTTACGGGCCAGCGGCGATACACTCACCTGCAAATCACCCGGTAGTTTTGCATCAGCAACCGGGTGTTTAACTTTTTCTTTTTCAGCAGGCTTGGCTTCAGCACCAGCATCTACAGGTTCGGAGCTGTGCGGTTTTTCATCCCGTACTGCACGCTTTTTCGCACCGGGTGCCTGTACAGTAACTTCAAGGGTAGCTATTACACTGCCTACCTTGATGGTTTCGCCTTGTTGAACCATTATTTTCAATATACCCGACTCCGGTGCACTCAGGCTGAGGGTGGCTTTATCAGAATCAATCTCGACAATATCAATATCTTTTTCCACATAATCGCCATCGTTGGCAAGCCAGGAAGCCAATTGTACTTCTGTAATGGATTCGCCTGGGCTGGGAACTTTAATTTCGATGATCATGATGAATTATTTGAGTTTAGATGTTAATTTTTGCCACTCGATCGTATGGCCGCAGCGGAACCTTGAACCTTGAACTTGCAACTTCTCCCCCTGCCATATAATAGTTCTTAATCCGCTACCATTTCGTCATCTCTTTCCATCGCAGGACGCCATTCTTTGGGTGCGCAAACCATTTTACAAACAACATTGATGTTGGAACAATTGCATTCGCCGAAGGCTTTTTCCACAATTTTACGTTGCCTGATGTTGTGCAGGTGTACCGAGCCTGTTGCCGGGCTACCACTCTCGGGGCGGGCAACCAGTAACAAGTCAATATTTTTAAACTTCCTCGACATATAGGTCCAGGCACCCATATTGGCGGGTTCTTCCTGAACCCAGGTAAAAACCTCAGCCAATGAGTATTGTTTTAGTACCTCATTCAACTGTTTTTCAGGGAAAGGATATAACTGCTCAATACGAATGATTGTCGTTTCCCACTTATTTTCTTTTCTGCGTTCTTCGAGTAATTCATAATATATTTTGCCGGAGCAGAAAAGCACCCTGCGAATTTTTGAACTATCGGCTTCATGGTCGCCTATCACTTCACGGAAACCTCCGATGGTGAATTCACTGAGTGATGAAACACATTCCGGATGCCTGAGCAGGCTCTTGGGTGTGAAAACGATCAATGGTTTGCGAAAATCGCGGCACAATTGCCTGCGCAGGAGGTGAAAAAAGTTAGCGGGTGTGGTGCAATTGGCAACCTGCATGTTCAAGTCGGCACAAAGCGAAAGGAAGCGTTCGAGCCTGGCATTGCTGTGTTCAGGTCCTTGCCCCTCATATCCGTGCGGCAACAATAACACAAGGTCATTCATCACTTTCCATTTTTCTTCGGCACAACAGATGTATTGATCAATGATGACCTGGGCACCGTTGTTGAAATCACCAAACTGGGCTTCCCAAATGGTAAGGGTTTTGGGCGTTGCAAGGGCATAGCCATATTCAAAACCAAGCACCCCATACTCGGAAAGCAGGGAATTGTAAACCTCAAATTTTGACTGCCCAGGGCCTATATGGTTCAGTGGAATATATTTCTCTTCGGAATCCTCCATAGTAAGTACGGAATGCCGGTGCGAAAAAGTGCCCCGCTGCACGTCGTGACCACTCAGTCGAACAGGGACTCCTTCGTTTAACAGGGCGCCATAAGCCAAGAGTTCCCCCATGGCCCAATCCAACTTGTCGGTTTTATCAAGCATGTTGCGGCGATCTTGGAGTAAACGCAGCAATTTTCTATTTACCGACAAATTAGCTGGAGGTTCGGTGATTTTGTTCCCGATCTTCAGCAGGATTTTACGATCTACCGCTGTGACCGGGGATTCATCGAAATCCAGTGCAGTTGCCGCGCGAATATTCTGCCAGGTATGTTGGAAAAAGGAAGTAACTTTTGATTTTGATTGTTTCTGCGATGTTGTGAGCGCTGATTCGAGCTTCTGGTTTATTATACCTTCAACCTCCATCACATCTTCCTTGCTCAGCGCCTGGCTATCAAACAACTTTTGGCTGTAGATACTGAATGGATCGGGGTGTTTTTCTATGATTTTGTATAGTACAGGCTGTGTAAATCTTGGTTCATCTCCTTCGTTATGGCCGTATTTACGGTAGCAGAGGATATCAATGAATATGTCTTTATGGAATGTTGCCCTGAACTCCATGGCCATTTTTATGATGAAGACAAGCGCCTCCATATCATCACCATTGACGTGAAAAACAGGCGCGTGAACAGTTTTGGCTACATCGGTACAATAGATACTTGTACGGGCATCGAGGTAGTTGGTTGTAAATCCTATCTGATTATTGATCACCAGGTGAATGGTTCCACCGGTTTTGTAACCTTCGAGACCTGATATTTGCAATACCTCATACACTATTCCCTGGCCTGCAATAGATGCGTCGCCATGAATGAGAATGGGAGTTACTTTGTTAAAGTCGCCTTTATGATGTTGGTCAATTCTTGAACGAACAATACCTTCAACCACCGGGTTAACAGCTTCGAGGTGCGAAGGATTGGGGCACAGTGATAATGTTACCGATTTCCCGCTTGCTGTTTTTCGAGTAGAGGTATAGCCGAGGTGATACTTTACATCTCCCAATATGTATTCATCTTCGTACTGCTTGTTGGCAAACTCGTTGAAAATATAATAATATGGTTTTTTCATGATGTTGGCGAGCACATTGAGGCGTCCGCGATGGGCCATGCCGATCACAAATTCCTGGGTTCCCAGGTCAGCCCCTTTTTCAATGACTGCATCAAGAGCCGGTATCAAGGATTCAGCCCCTTCGAGCGAAAACCTTTTCTGACCTGTGAATTTGCGATGGATGAATTTTTCGAAAAGTGTAGCCTGGGCAAGCTTTTGAAGTATTACCCGTTTTTCGGAGGTCGAAAAATCGGGGGTAGCCTTGGATGTTTCTATTTTATTCTGCAGCCAGCGATTGATCGTCTTATTACGAATAAACATATACTCCGAACCAATACTCTGGCAATAAATTTCTTGAAGGCGCTGAATGATATCGCTTAACCCGGCTTTGCCAAGTCCAATTTCACTTCCGGCTTCAAACATAGCGCCCAGGTCATTGGGCGATAACCCATAGTTCTCAATGTCAAGTGTGGGCGTATAAGTTCTGCGTTGCCTTACAGGATTGGTTTTGGTAAACAAATGACCCCGCTGCCGGTAATCATTGATCAGATTGATTACCTTAAATTCATTGGGAATCTGCACACCGCGACTGCTATGCGGGGAGTAGTGTTTCGTGGCAAACTCAAAACCTTCGAAAAACTGCCGCCATCCGGGTTCAACAGTTTCCGGATTTTCAATAAATGCCTGATACATTTGTTCAATGGCACCGTGTTCGGCATTTGAGAGATAGGATAGTTTATCAATCATAACCTGTATAGTCGCTTAGCAAAAAATAATTACGACCCCCGCCTGGAAAAACCAGTATTGTTGAACTGTATTCAGGACTTTAGATCAATGATATCACAAATATACGTTGTTTGGTTTACAACGCAGTAACCAAAATTTAACAATTCAAATGGTGCAAAGTTTATTACCGGATAAAAAAAAGCCCATTTCGATAATGGGCTCTTCATATTCT
>JAUXXY010000260.1 GCA_030684735.1 Bacteroidales bacterium
GCGCCCTCCGATCAGCATCTCTTGTTCCGGTTTTCTAACCTATAATATACAATGATATGGATGACACCACTCTGCCAGTTACAATCGTTCATTTCGATGAACACCCGTTTACCCTCACCTCTGAAAGCTCCTCCGACGCCCTGGCTGTCACCCTCCAAACCAGGTTCACCACCCAGGAATATTCCAAGGCACTCTTTCAGAAAATCTTTACCATCGGATTGTCCGAAATCGCCGACTTTCTCGACTACCAATGTGCCCAACTCAAAACCCCGGGCCTGTGGCTCAACGCCCTCGAAAAACTCATCAAAGAAAACGTTGAACTATTCGACACCAGACGCCACCAGCACCGCCACACCAAGCTCATCTCCCAGATCGACATCATGCGCCATTCCCTCCAAATGGTGCAGCCACAGCCCCGCAAACAACACAAGAAGGTCAATGCCTACACCGATGACAGGGTATTTTGTTTCGCCACTTCACGGGAAGAAGCCCTGTTGAGCCTTTTTAATCTCTTTTCTTCGATCAAAGCAAGTGCTTTCAACTCAAACGCTTTTAAGTAAACGAATTTCCAAGGGCCTTTACCGGCAGTAAACCTGCTTTTGTTGTTGTTATGCTCGGATAAGCGTTTCGCTGGATCGTGCGTTGATCCTTTATAGTAAATGTCTTGGGCTTCAGCGAAAAGAATATATGTGTAATACATTATATAAAAAGGTTGCCTTTATTTGACAACCTCTTTTGCGGTCCGGACGGGACTCGAACCCGCGACCCCGTGCGTGACAGGCACGTATTCTAACCAAGCTGAACTACCGGACCAATATCCCGATAAACGAGGGTGCAAATATACAACTATTTCAATTCCACAAAATTGCTTCCATAAATATTTTCAAATCATTTCGAAGCTAACGTTAGCGCTACTTGGCAAAGCTTATCGCTCTTGTTTCGCGTATTACAGTGATTTTGATCTGTCCCGGATAAGTCATTTCATCCTGAATCTTCCGTGAAAGATCGTATGAAAGCTGGGTAGCATCGGCATCCGTAACCATTTCGGCACCCACTATCACCCGTAGCTCTCTACCGGCTTGAATGGCATAAGTTTTCACCACCCCCGGATAAGATAGTGCGAGGTCTTCGAGGTTTTTGAGGCGTTGAATGTATGATTCAACCACTTCGCGACGGGCACCGGGACGGGCACCCGAAATAGCATCGCACACTTGTACGATTGGTGCTATGAGCGTTTCCATCTCCACCTCATCGTGGTGGGATCCAATGGCATTGCAGATGTCTTCTTTCTCCTTGAATTTCTCGGCGAGCTTCATACCCAGAACGGCATGGGGCAGTTCCGATTCATTGTCGGGCACTTTGCCGATGTCGTGTAGCAATCCGGCACGTTTGGCTTTCTTGGGGTTCAATCCCAACTCGGCAGCCATTGTGGCACACATGTTGGCCACTTCCTTGCTGTGTTCGAGTAAGTTCTGCCCATACGAAGAGCGATACTTCATTTTACCGATCAAGCGAATAAGTTCATGGTGCATGTTGTGTATGCCCAGGTCAATGGTTACACGCTTGCCAATTTCTACAATCTCCTGTTCAATCTGTTTTTTGGTTTTTGCAACCACTTCTTCGATCCGGGCGGGGTGTATGCGTCCGTCGGTAACAAGTTTGTGGAGCGATAGGCGTGCTATTTCCCGTCTCACCGGGTCGAACGCCGAAAGGAGGATTGCATCAGGGCTGTCATCAATGATGATTTCAACACCTGTGAGGGCTTCGAGTGTGCGGATGTTGCGACCTTCGCGGCCGATGATACGGCCTTTTATTTCGTCGCTTTCGATGTTGAACACCGATACGCTGTTTTCGATGGTGTGCTCGGCAGCAGTTCGCTGGATAGTTTCAAGCACAATCTTCTTGGCTTCGAGGTTAGCGGTCAGGCGTGCCTCATCCATCACTTCCTTGATATGCATAATCGCCTCAGTCTTGGCCTGATCCTTAAGATTTTCAATGAGCTGATTCTTGGCTTCGGTGGCCGACATACCGGCCAATGTTTCAAGCATATCAATCTGCCGCTTGTGCTCCTTCTCCAGGTCACTTTGCTTTTTGTTAATCACCTCAAGTTGCGTAGTGAGGTTGGTTTTAATTGTAGCTACTTCTTTTTGTTTTCGTTGAATCTCTTCCATTTTTTGCGAGATCACCGTTTCTTTTTGTTTGATCCGGTTCTCGGCCTTTTGCACTTCATTGTTTTTTTCTTGTAATAGTCTGTCATGCTCGGATTTCAGTTGCAAGAACTTTTCCTTTGCCTGCAAAATCTTATCCTTTTTCAACATTTCAGCCTTATCTTCGGCTTCTCTCAGCAATTGTTGACTTTTTCGGCTGAGCGAGTTTCGAAGCACTGTAGTGGCCAGGATAATTCCCAGCACAAGTCCGGCGAGCGCTCCGATGATGATTGTTACATATGCCTCCATAGTGTGTGATGTTTTAGGTAGTGAATAATAAAAAGCCCGCATGTAATTCAGCGGTTTGGGAAACCCCAGAACCAGGTTTTGAGCTGCCTTGCCTTTCGAACGTCCAACGATGCATAAAATGCATCTCCCGGTCTAAACCGGAAGTAAGGCCTGTCCTACGTGACCATGAACAAACTCAGCAGTAAATAATGTTGAGTTTCCAAACAAAATGAATTAATGCGGGCTTTGTTTTTTTCCTTTTCAAAGAACGTACTGTAAAGGCTATCTGTAATGTAGTGTTTCAGTCAAAAGATGGTCAAATTCAACAAGTTTGGTGGCGAGCTGGTTATCTCTGAAATCAGCTGCTTCCTCGTAGGTGATTGTTGCGGTAGCATGCTGCAGGGCTACCATAGCTAATAAATCCTGTTGATCTTTGAATGCGTAATCATTCGCATAATCTTTCATTTTAGTTTCTATGAGTTTTGTTGCATTTCGCACAAGCTCTTCGTCCCTTTTGGCGATCGTAAGCCTGTATGGCCTTCCTGCGATCATCACCGTTACTACGAACTCGTCCATGTATGTTTTTCTTTTGTCTGAACCTATTTATTCAATAAACCGATACACTTATCAATTTCCCGCACCAGTTCTCCAATTTTACTTTTTGCCTCCGCTATTTCATAGCGCGAAGCAATGGTTTTTGTAATATTAATATTTTCGAGCTTCTCCTGTAACTCGTTTATTATTAGGGTTTGTTGATTAATATTTATTTCCTGTTCCTCAATTTTTTTTGTCAGGAGGGTGATTGTGTGTTGGGCAACTCTGTGTAGTTCTGATAGTTTCCTGATTTTATATTCAATGCCCGAAATCAGCACACTCACACTTTCCATAATATCTTAACTCCATTCACAGATAAATTGTTGTGCAAATTTAACAATTCTTTAACTTTGACCTATCGCTTGCAATAAAATATCCCTTCGTAATAAAATTTTAGACTTTTGAATCTCAAAGATAAGCATATTTCGCTTAAAAGATACATGGCCGGATAAAAATATTTGAATGAAAGAAGAAGTCCTTCACTATCTCTGGAAGTTTCAATTACTTGACGGACATCTTTTCGCTGCCGATGGTTTGCCCATAACTGTCATAAAACCAGGCCTGCACAACACCGACTCTGGTCCCGATTTCGTGGATGCACGTATTCAGATTGGCGACACTATGTGGGCTGGAAATGTTGAGATTCATATACATGCTTCCTCCTGGCACGATCACCATCATCATACCGATCAGGCTTATGACAACGTGATTTTGCATGTAGTGGTTGACAACGACCGTCAGATAAAGCGTACAGATGGCCAACTGATACCAACACTGGTATGTGATAAGCATATAAACCGGCAATTTTACGCAAGATACAAGCAGCTGATGGAGAGTCGTTTATGGGTTCCTTGTGTACGCCTTATCAAGGATTGCCCTCCATTTATTACTGCCTCGTGGTTGAGCACGCTGATGGTTGAGCGATTGCATCAGAAGTCTACGGAAATGGAAGAGGTGCTCAAGAATACAAAATATGACTGGGAAGAAACTTTTTATCGTTTCGTGGCCCGATCACTCGGGCTGAAAATAAATACCTTGCCTTTTGAACTACTTGCAAGTTCACTTCCACAGAAAATCCTTGCCAAACACCGGGATCGTCCACTGCAGATCGAAGCACTGTTGTTTGGCCAGGCGGGATTCCTTCAAAAAGATGTCGCAGAGCCATACCCAACCACCTTAAAGCGTGAATACGAATTTTTAAGGAAGAAATATAATTTGCAGCCCATCGAGAACTCTCTCTGGAAATTTATGAGGTTGCGCCCGACATCGTTTCCAACAGTTCGCATTGCTATCATAGCCAAGCTTATGGCTTCCCATGCATTATTCTCGAAGGTGATCGAATCAACCAGAGCAGAGCAACTACGGCAATTATTCAACGTTGAGGTAAGTGACTATTGGTCAGATCATTTTCGATTTGGGATAATATCAAAAACCCATCGGAATAAGAAGTTAGGGGTACAATCGGTTGATCTATTACTGATAAACACAGTGATCCCGATGTTGTTTCTCTTCGGACGATATCATGGGAACCAGGATTTGATGGACCGGGCCATTCATTTTCTCGAAAGCATGCCTGCCGAAGAAAATAATATCACCCGAAAATGGACTGACCTTGGAATAAGGATAAGCGATGCTGCTACCTCACAGGCTTTGCTACACCTGAAAAAATGGTATTGTACACCCAAAAAATGCCTCACATGCCGCATCGGCAACGAACTGCTACGCAAGGGTTCGTCATGAAAAATACACCCTTAGCCCAGTGACATGTTGATAACCTTTTATCAAAATCCGGCATCATATTTTTGTATTCACCCGATTTTATTCATTTTTGTAGCGCTAAAGATCACTTGCTTGTAAATACTCATAAATTCTATTTGAATGAAACTGAAAATTGCATCCGTGTTTCTAATCCTAACATTCGTAATAACAGCATGTTACGGGCAACAAGTAATCACATCCGACACCATTGTGCGTCAACATGAAGTAATGCCAACCGGGCAGGATGATGGTGAGCTTACCCTGAGTCAACGCATCAACAACGGTTTTGTTCCAATTGTCCGGTTTATGAGCAAAGTGCTCTTCTTTGATCCTTTTTCCGCTACCGGCCTATATGATCCGGTGATCTATGACGACCAGGGCAAAGCGGTTACTGATATTGAAGGCCAGCCGCGCAAGTCCCCCATACCATTGATTGTGATGTGGTTGATCGTT
>JAUXXY010000063.1 GCA_030684735.1 Bacteroidales bacterium
CAGAACCTTAAAATCTACTTCACCGGTATTTGTGATTCCGCGTTCAATGCCTCCGTCTATTTCAAATAATATGCCCGGTATAGCCTCGGCCGACATGGAACCGGTTTCAACTATTCCTTTGCCTTCGAGCACAAAAATAGCGACATCAAAATCGTTTACATGTTTGAGCAGGACCTCACCTGCCCTCAGTGTGAGATGAACAATTTCGAGCCGTTGGTTCGACAACATAATTTTTCCATCGAGTCGAAAGGGTACTTTTGGCGCACTGCCGAGGCGTGTGATTTTTAGTGTCATATTTTGATCATGGTTAGTAACATTTTGAACTGCTCCGGTGCCGACAGGGCGTGGGGCACATTGGCAGGCATAATTATAGCCTCGCCGGATTTCAAAAGGTATTCTTTTTTATCAATGATCACCAGCGCTTCGCCTTCAATCACATTCACCAGCGCATCGAATGGGGCGGTATGCTCGCTCAGTCCCTGGCCTTTATCAAACGAAAAAAGTGTGACATTGCCGCTTGATTTCTTAATGATTTGTTTGCTGGTGATTCCATGCGTTGAATACTCGATTATTTTTTCGAAATTCATAATTTCAGAATGTTGCATGCCGATATTTTCCATGTCTTTAGTATTTACTTGATTATTGGTTTTTTATTAAATCCATTCTTCTTTCAGCACTTCTCCTTTTATTCCAACCACGATCAATTTTATTGGAATATTTCGCCCTGCACGGGCCACAGCCATTTGAGCCATCCTTTGCAGGCCTCCGCAGCATGGCACTTCCATGATCATCACTGTGAGGGTGTTTATGTTCGCATCGCGTATCATAACGATCAGTTTTTCAACATAGGCTTCCTGGTTCGAATCCAATTTCGGACAAGCGATTGCAAGGATTTTGCCTTTCAGAAAGCGCCGGTGAAAGCTTCCGAGTGTAAAGGCGCTGCAGTCGGCAGCCAACAATACGTCGGCATTTTTAAAGTAGGGCGCGGCCGGGTTCAACAGGTGAAGTTGTACGGGCCATTGGCGCAGCTCCGATTTGGGGTCCGAAACCGATTCCGGCATTTCATCAGCACCGATGGCTGGTTCTTCTTCGTCGAAGCTTATGGCTGATGAACCAGGACAACCACCACCGCATCCATCACTATTTTTCATGCTGGTGCGGGCTTCGTGCAAAGTGCCAAAAGCAACCGGAGAAACCTGAGTAGCCAATCCTTCGGGGCTGAGATCAATGTTATTGATTCGGATATAGGTAATGGCTTCTCTAAGTAGTTCATCCTGTTTGTGATCGCGCAGGTGCTCGAGGTGAGCAAGGATGGTATTTCTACCTTTATCCACCATTTGCTCCATCACTTTTGTTTCGTTGTATGGTTCGGCTTCCCGTTCCTCCATGGTGATGGCACCTTGTGGGCAATGGCCTATGCAGGCTCCCAATCCATCGCAAAACAAGTCGCTGATAAGACGTGCCTTGCCGTCAACAATCTGTAAAGCGCCTTCGTGGCAGTTTGGAATGCACAATGCACATCCATCGCATTTTTCCTCGTCAATGTTTATGATTGTCCTTTTCATCCGAAAATAATTTATTAAGTTAAACAATATCAGCACACTAAATTTTCATGTAGGTATGTGGAGTGCTTTAAAGAATGTTCAAGTCCAAAGCCCCAAATTCCAAGTTCCAAGTTCGGAAAGCCAGAGATGTTGTCGTTTCATATCTATCGTTTCCAGCAAGTTCTTAACAATTCGCAGATACAGAATGACATCCAGTGCAAATTGAAGTAACCTATCACACAAATCTTGTTTCATTTTTATTTATCAATTTCTTTTCCTTTGGAATTCAAACCTTGGTTTTTGGAATTTGAGACTTGGAATTTGAGACTTGGAATCTTCATCCGAAAATAATTTATTAAGTTAAACAATATCAGCACACTAAATTTTCATGCGTGTTTGTGCTCGTGCACTATCATGGGTGTTTCATGATATCATATTTGGGTCTTATATGCAATTGATGATAATTTCTTAGTTTGCATGTAGTTAACAAAATCGTTAGTGAAGTACTGTGTCAATCCTCCAAACACACATTCTGCGAACGGACAGGTTGTACCATGCAATCCGCAATAATTACGGTCAATAATACCTTCCATCGTCTGATAGATTTCGAGCAGGGTTATTTGGCTGGCATCATGTTTTAGTTCAAACCCTCCTTTTGGGCCTCTGTCAGAAATAAGGTAGTCGTGGCGTACAAGTGTTTGTAACACCTTGGCCAGATGATTGCGTGATGCACCGGTAATCGCGGCAATATTGCCCACATTCAACTTAATTTTGCTGCCGGCAATCAATGCCATACTATGTATTGCCAGTGATGCTGCTTCAGAAAGATTAATAACTTTTGCCAAAGGAGTATGCAGTATTTAGGTATTTGAATGCGCAAATATATAATTAGTTTTCAAATTGGTGCTCTTTTGTTCAAATTTTCATTGATTTCTGATGAAAGACAATAAACAGAGATAAGAATCTTACTATTTGTCCGCTATGATTTCATCGGCAATTTGCTTGATCAAATGCAAAAGTTCAGAAAGGTCATTCGTGCTTGTAAAGGGATTCATTAGTGTTGTTCTCAGGTAAGTATCTCCCCTCACATAGGTTTGAACTACATAGAATCGCTCATCCCGCAACAATTGAGACCTTATTTGAGCTGTAAAATAGTTGATGGGCATATTCAGGGTATTTGGCCAGTAACGAAAACAAACGATATTGCTTTGAGGCTCAATAGCGAGTTCAAAACCGGGTTCATTCCGGATCATATCGGCGAAAGCTTGCCCAAGGTCATACAATTGAGTCACAAACTCTGAAAAAAGTTCTTTGCCATATTGCTTTATTAGCGCATAGATTTTAATGCTCATCATCTTTTTAGTACATTCGAGTGTGCGGGCGGCCCCGTCGAACCATGGTTTTTGCGTGCCGTTTGATAATAAGTACTCGGCTTTCTGCGCAAATGTTTCGAATGAATGAGCTACATCCTTAAACAATACGGCGGTTGTAAGGGCCGGTGTAAGCATCATTTTATGGAAGTCAATTACCACAGAATCTGCGAGTTCCATACCTTTTACAAGGTGTTGGTATTTCCCCGAAAAAACTGCCGCACCGCCATGAGCGCCATCAACATGGAACCAGATATTGTGCTTGCGTGCAAATTCGGACATGGAGTGCAGATCGTCGTATGAACCGGTTGAAGTTGAGCAAGCATTGCCAACGATTGCGATCACCTGCAGGCCTTGGGCGCGGGCCTCTGCCAGGCAATTTTCGAGCTGATCGTCATCAGCCTGTAGCTCCTGGTTCACTGGAATCTTAATCACGCCCTTTGCGCCCCAACCCATGATACGTGCAGCGCGAGCCACGCTATAGTGCGCTTCTTCAGAGACCATCACGGCAAGTTGTTGGCCTTCCAGGGCACCTTCGTCCCAAACGTTATGACTGCATATAGTCTGCCGTGCTGCAAGCAATCCTGTCAGGTTACCTGCTGACCCACCTGAAGTAAGAACGCCCCCTGAACGATCTCCTAATCCAACATGTTTTGCCAGCCATTCTACCACAACCCGTTCGATAGCGGTAGCAGCCGGCCCCATTTCGTAAATAGCCATACCATTATTAAGCAAGGCACTCATGAGTTCGGTAAGCGCAGCCATAGGCGCTGGGGGCGCTACCTGATGGCCAACATACCGTGGATGGTGAATGTGTATTGACTGATTGATAATAGTCTGGCAAAACTGCTGAAAATCAAAACCTTCATGATTAAAGTCCTGGAGCCAATGTGAGTATAATTCCTCAGGCTCGGCAGGCGGCAACACAGGCATGGGTTTTCCATCCCTACATTCGGAGATGTAATCGGCAAGTTGATCAACGAGTTGGTGTGCCCTGCTACGAAAGTCTTCGGCATCGTAGGCAATGTGAAGTAAATTTTCCATCAATAATCAGATTATCCGCTTGCCAAAAGTACATCTTTAATAAACCTATACCCTATGCAACTTTAGCAACTCACATGTTTGGGTGTGTCGTCTCGCCAAGAGCGTTGACAGGCGTATGAAATTGAAATGCAAGGGTCGTGAGTCCTTAATCCTGGCTCCTTAACATCCCTCTTATTTCCGCAACAATTTTTCGGACATCTTCCAATGAGATTAGCATTTCTAAAGCGGAAGCTCCTGAAATTTTTCCGAACCAGTAAAGTTGATAACACAGGATGGCCAGATAAGAAAATGATGATGCAAGCCCGGCTCCTACCAGCCCCAATGCGGGTATGAGCATCAAACCGGCAGCAAGGACCACCACAAATCCCACTCCTGAAGACATAGTATTGTACTGAGGTTTACCTATGCCACTAAAATAATGTGAAATGATCTGGCTTGCTGCAACACAAAGGATGCCGGGGCTGAGGCTAAGAATCACCAGTTTGACATGTATAAAATCCGATCCAAAAAATAAGACAAAAGTTTGTGAAGGGATGATTAATAATATCGTCAGGAGGATAGCTGTGGCCAGATAGGTGAACTTCAGAAATATAAGGGTTATTCGCTTTGCATAGCCGGTATTGTCGGGTTCGTTCGAAATGCGCGCGTATTGCACCAGCGCCACGCTTTTGGCAACAATCCACATGCCTTCGGCCAATTGCACTCCCACTGAATATTTACCAAGCATGCTTTTATCGAAGAACCGCTCAACTAAGTAATAGCTCAGGCGGTAATTGAAAAATTGTATGATGCTAGCCAATTGCATAAGGCCACCGAAGTGCATTATTTTTTTCAGAGGCTTGCCCAACTCATTCAGATCAGAAAACATCAAGTGCGGCCTTATGGCTATCATTCCGGCAACATATACCACCGTGTAGGCAGCATAGAGCGAATATATGTAGTAATCGGGGTGCTTGTGTTTTTGCCATCCAAGAAAAATCACCAGGCTAAGGAGGGTCAGGCCTACCTGGAGAATGGTAAGCAGGTTATAGGTCCTGATCTTTTCTTTACCAAGCAGAATCATCAGGTTAACAGTGTTGAAGGAGGCGAGAAGCGACAGCAGGAGGGTATCGCGGCGGTATTCGGGCGGGATGAGCGAAAAGATGGCCAACAGGTTTGCGCCCAATGCTGCCACTATGAAAGCCCAAACATACGATAGTATAAACAAGCGGAAAACATCTTCGCGGGGCACGAGGAAAACCAGTGCAGACCCACCTATAATGTTGCTCACCAGTTGAATAATTGTAATACCTAACACCACCATCGTAACCGTACCATAACCTTCGGCTCCCAGACTGCGGGTAGCAATGATGAGCACTGCAAAACTCAGCATTGCATTCATTAACCTGGCACCTACCGTACCTGCAATTTTCCGGAACACGGTCATCGGCTTTTCTTTCTCTCGTAGGTAAGTTTTCTTTTCAGTTTATTGAAGGATGCTGTTGGACTAAACTGATGGCGCTTGGCATCTATAACAGTGATTTTATCATCGCCTGCTATTGTGTGCATTCCTGCAGAAAAAATCCAGTCGTCGTCCGGTTTCAGTTCAACCACCTGTTGTTCAATGTATTCCAATGGCGTAAGGCTGATCACCTGATTGATTACAATGCTGCCTCCATACGTGCGACTTGCATTTTGAGCAGGGCGGTAGAGGAACCCATCGAGGACCATGAACGGGCCTGCTGCACGACTCGACCGAACATCGGTTTTCACCGGGTTTTCAGGGTGGGCAATAAAAGGTTCGTCGAGCGATTGTGCAAACCAAAGGTATAAAGCTCCCGATGCATTGGTGGGTAGTGTGGCAAACAACCACCAACGGTTTTGATAATGAACCAATACCGGGTCAATCAATGGCTGGTTAATAAGTACACGTTCCCATTCAAATCGTTTAATATCCGGATTGAATCTATAAAGATTTGTTAGCCCGGTGGCCGAGGTTTCGGGAATGCAATATATCTGGTTATCAAGCGAGAACGTGAAAGGGAAGGAGAAATGCCCTTCGCCATCAATCGCTGTTTTTGCTGAGCTGAAACGATATTCCTTGTCGAGTGTTATAAGTTCGATGAGGCCTTTCATGGTACGGTAGTCGAAACGCTCGCATAGCACATAAGGCTTCTCTTCGTGTCGGAAGAAAAATGTGTCGGCCCGGAATAATTTAACTGGCAATGGTTTGAACCATCGAACCCTGCCGCGGTATCGCCTCCAGTTGAAAGCCACCTTGGCAGGGGACGCGTCAATTAGGCCGATGTTCCAATGTTCGCTAAGCATAATGTCCTTTACATGAAACAGGATTCGATTGCGGATGATTTTAAGTAAAAAAACCAGCATCTGCAGATTGCCCGGAATACGGTAAATCTGTGCGTTGGTATTGCTCGGAGGTGCGTCGAGGTATTCAGCGCGATCGGTTATCATATCATGGCAAACCTGCTTCACAAATGGCATGCTTCCACCGATTATATGGTCGAGTTGTTCTTTGTAAGAATGTTTAATAGTGCCAAACCATCCCTTTTTAAGGATAACACCCCCATCAATCCGATGAGTAAGGCGTTGCAGCACAGCACCGGTTATCCGGTTAGAATCATAAATTTCCCAAAAACCAGGAGGTCCTCCCCGATACTGCTGTTCATCGCCGTGATGAAATGACCATACACCGCTTTTTGCAACATCCAGAATTTCGCCACGAATGATATTAAACCCAAAGCGTAATATGAAATCAAGTTGCTGATTGCGAATATATTCAACATCTTCCGGAAGGAAATATTCGCTGTATCCTTCGGACCACACATGACATACCTGGGTTGGCACATGATTCAGTTCAACACACATATTCACCTGTTTACGCCATTTGGTTTTGAATACAAAACGGTAGCAAAAGCGATACAGCAGTTGGTTGAGTGGGAGCTTTTTCCTAAGCGTATTTACTTTATTTTTATTCGAAAACGCAGCATTTAAGACAATAAGTTTCAGTTGATGCCCGTCAGCCCGCAAACCACGAATAATTTCAGCTTGCCAGCGCTGAAAAACCAATCCATTGCATAAGATTCCAAACCTGAGCTGCTTGTCTTCATTCATGGCCTGTGTAAGGGTTTGAGATGGGATTGATAGATTTGAAATAAACGTTGCCCTACATTTTCATAGCTGAAATGTGTGATGGCAAGCTCTCGCATGGCTATGGAATTAAAAGTACTTATCGAACCAATTGCCTCCAGGATTGCCTCGGCAATGTCGGCATCGTTGGTTGATCGGATTAAGACTCCAAGTTTGGGAGTGAATATTTCGGGAAATATTCCAACACCGGTAGATATAACCGGTACTCCACAGGCAAGGCTCTCCGCTACCACAGTGCCAAAAGTTTCGTAATGGCTGGTTTGAACCAGGAAATCAGCCTGTTGTAGAAGCCCGGTAACTTCAACAGGTAGAAGCGTTCCGCGAAAAACCACAACGTCCGGAAGCAAACCAAGTTCTAGTGCAAGGGATTCAACCATTGACTTATCATGCCCATCACCTACCAGTTGCAGCCGGACGTCATTGCGCATGGAACAAACAATCTTCATGCCCTTTAGCAAGCCAGTAATATTTTTCGATTGCTCCTCGAAGCAACTGATGTGGATGACATCATAAAAATCATGTTTTGGCTTCTTGGCCAGTGGATGAAAAAGCTGAGTGTTCACGACATTAGGTATAGTATGTTTTACGGCGTGAGTGAGGCCGTTTTTCTTCATGGCGGAGTACAAGGACTCCGAAACACAAATAAGTGCACAAGATTGCTTTAAAATATGCCTGGTCATAACTTTCCGCACAAACCCCTTGAATTGGTTGTTTTCGGGAAAATATCGCGACCAGTGTTCGCTGATGATGAACGGTATCCCGTGAAACCACTTTAGCCATAAGGCCAGTATTCCAGGTCGTGTAAGCACATGCACATGGGCGAGATCGGGTGTGCCTTGTTTCTTGCGGATGGCCTTCCAACACTGCTGAAAGGCAACAATCCATCGAAAGGCAAGCACGATCCGTTGAAACAAGTATCTCTGCCGCGATGAAATGCTTGCCGAAACGGTAAGAATACCGTCTTCTGTTTTCTCATCAAGCACAATCGGTTTGCTTTGGCCAGCAATGGCAGAGATATGCAAAACACTGATCTTGCAAAAAGGGGCAAGGCTTTCGGCCAGGTTTTTTACAAACAAACCAAGCATGGGATCGTTGTGTTGCGGATACCATCGTGGTAGAAATAAAATATGTGGTTTAACGGCCAAAGGATCGGATGCGCTTGCTTAGTTCAGTTAAACGCAAAAATAGGGGAAATCTTGCAATGGGTATGGTATTGAATTTTACCTGCTTCTGCATGATGTAAAACTGTTTGCGCCATTGATAAACCACAAGTGCAGTCAGGGGCAATGTGGCCATGTAAGCCACTGTAGTCCATCCAAATCGAACATTGAGACCAATGACCAATATTTGTAAAAGCCAAAAAACAGGGAGCGCAACAAGCCCTGCCACAAACCTTGCCGACGGGATGAAATGCGGATCTTTGAAGCGGCTACCAAACCAGCGTGCCAGTGCAATGGGTAGCACATTGTTTGCAAAACTCCAGGCAAAAACCGGAAAGGAAGCGATCAGAATAATAGCACGTGTCAGCATAGCGGCCATGTTTGATTTTGCGTAGATGATATCGTCTGCTTTCAACCCTTGTTGGCGCAGCGCTTTCACTGCAGATTCAGTTTCTTTGATGATTTTTATGTAAAGATCGTTTTGTGCCAGGCGCAAGTTCTCGAGATAGCTGATCGCTTGTTTATCATGTTCAAACCTTTGGTTGGTGCCGGGTTTCAGTTTTTTGTATTCATCGCTGTGGTATGCGAGCAGGTGTACAAAAGAGAGTATTGTATCATGGTTTTGCTCATCTTCGATGTGGATCATTTCCTTAATCATTCCATCACGAAGGGTATCCATCAGCAGATTGATACCCCTAGCAGGGTTCTCTCTGTAATTCATAATATAGGGTTCAACAGCCACAGGCTCTCCCAAACGTATGAGCAAAGGACTTCCAAATAGCTTGTAATTAGAGAATTCCAATCCTACAGGTACGATTTTTATCCGCAGATCATGGTTTGCATCTTCTTGGGACTGCAAAGCAATACGGGCGACGCCTTTTTTCAGCGGACGCAGTTTTTTAGTTCCCAAATGGTTGCCTTCGGGCAAGATAACCAGCCCGTTACAATTTTTAAGCACGGCACGGGTGTTTCGGAAAGTTTCATCGTTAAGTTGCACGGTGTGGTAACCATCGCGCATGCGAAAAACCGGTATCATCTTGCAGAATGTCAGGATCTTTCGTATTCTGGGATTTTGAAAAATATCGCCCCGCGATAAGAACACAGGTTGCCACGTACGCATGGTGAGCACTGCCAAGGCATCCATCAGGGCATTCTGATGGTTAGGCGTGAAAATGAGTGGCTCGTTAAACGGAATGTTCTCCAATCCGGTGATTGTGATTTTATAATACTGCCTGAACGCGAGGTCAACATATTTTTTCAGCCAGTGATAAGCTATGGACCATCTGTGGATATTTTCTGTGGCAAAATTTTTCATGAGAAATCGTTACTAAAGATTATCGTTGCAGATAAATGATGAACTCAACTTCAACCAGCCAGGGCTGATAAG
Source organism: Bacteroidales bacterium (assembly GCA_030684735.1). Taxonomy (GTDB): domain Bacteria; phylum Bacteroidota; class Bacteroidia; order Bacteroidales; family JAAYJT01; genus JAAYJT01. The sequence goes on from JAUXXY010000063.1 coordinate 9,653, forward strand.
TCAGACTCTAGAATGTTAATAATCCGGTTTTAATTAGTGTTTGTCTCTATAGTCGGAATTATATGAAAGCCCCAAATTCCAAGTCCCAACGCTTAAATTCAAAATAAAAAAAGAAAAAGCACC
>JAUXXY010000269.1 GCA_030684735.1 Bacteroidales bacterium
TGTATTTTGGGGATGCTTGAGTGAGGTGCCCGGATGCTTACCATCATGATTTATGGGTTACTACTGTTTGCCGGAGTTCGGTGATCCTACATGTATTTCTTCATTTTGCCTGCTTCTATCAATAGTTTATTCACTTCCTTCTTAAGCTCCATCACACGTTCTTCCCGGTCTAACATTACATTTTGCGAGTGGTGGAGTTCATCAATTTTGTTTTGCAGATCGATGTTGATAAAAATTAGGTCTGATGTCCGCTCATAAACCTGCTTTGCGACATCAGCGTATGCTGTTTGTAATTTTGGCTCAGACTTACATCTTTTTCGTGAGCAACCCTGGCCTTGATACGCGCAAATTCCAGCATATCTTGTTTAACCTCCTGCGTAATCCATAGCAGCGAGGCTACCATGATAACTGTCCAGGCTATGGCCAGCGCCATGGTGTATTTTACCAGGCTCAATGATTTTTTCTCATCGCCTGATTTGCCAGGTAAAGCAACTTGAGAGAAACCACTTTCTTTTGTGGGATGGTTCATGGCACCACTAATTAAGAGATTGATAATTATCGTCTTAGTAGAGAGGGCTTAGTCCAGTAAATGAGGAGGTTTGGATAGTTCAGCAAGTATACAACCTTTTTTGTAAATTTGTATATTGCTTACGAAATATTATTTGATAAAAAATTCAAAAGACAGATAATCAAGGCCATTAAGATAATATCCTTCGTTCTTAGGATACCTTATATCCGCATAGAATTTACACCTTATACTCTCCCGCGGATTTCGCAGATAATCGCAGTTGAAAATATTTCAGTTCAATTTCAGCGGAAATCAGCGATATCAGCGGGGAAAAGATATATTTATTTCTATACCTACGAATGTAAGAATGTACAGTATTGAGGTGCTGCTTTCCGTGTTTTGCCGTCAATCATACCAAAGACTTACAACACCCGGACCCGGTACCGCGAGCAATGATTTTGAGAAATTTAGAGCGTGTTGAAATATTTTGCATGTTCTTGGAAGAAACTAAGTAATTTTACAATATGGTTTTAGCAGAAAAGTGATTATGATGTCGTAATTGTTGTTGATTATTTAATTCAAGATTTATGGCCAAATCAAATAAGTTTGGAACTTTTGGAGGGGTCTTCACACCTTCTATCCTTACTATTCTCGGGGTGATCATGTACATGCGCTTGCCTATGATCATTGGCCAGGCGGGCCTATGGGCAACCATCGGAATTATAGTTATCGCCCACATAATTTCCGTTACCACCGGTTTAAGTGTTTCATCCATTGCTACCGATAAAAAGGTTAAAGCCGGAGGAACATACTATATTATTTCGCGAAGCCTTGGCTTGCCTATCGGAGGCACCCTGGGTCTGGCACTCTTTGTTGGGCTTTCATTTAGTGTCAGTCTTTATTTGATAGGTTTTGCCGAAAGTTTTCTTGGTTTCTGGGGTTTCCCTGTCAATATTGACAACATCAGGATAGCCGGGAGCCTCATCTTGCTTACTGTTACTATTATTACATTTATCAGCACCTCGCTCGCTATAAAAACCCAGTACCTGATCATGGGGGCCATTGCGCTGTCGCTGATTTCCATCTTCTTCGGGAGCCACGAGTTTACACCCACCGAGCCCCATTTCTTTGGCAAGGGTTCCGCAGTTCCGCTTATGGTGTTATTTGGGATATTTTTTCCGGCAGTTACCGGGTTTGAAGCCGGTGTGTCAATGTCGGGGGATTTAAAGGACCCAAAAAGTCAATACCAACCGGAACAATAGCAGCCATTGCAATCGGGCTGTTTGTTTACATTGGCCTGGTATTCTTCTTTAGCTACACTGTGCAGGGCGATTTATTGGCAAGCGACCCAAAAGTTCTTCTGAAAATTTCACTGGTGCCCGAATTGGTTGTGGCCGGGATATGGGGTGCAACCTTATCTTCGGCGCTTGGAAGTATATTGGCTGCACCAAGGATACTGCAGGCCACGGCTATTGATAAAATAACACCAAGATTTTTTGCCAAAGGCACCCGGTCAGCCAATGAACCAAGAAATGCTTTGTTGCTAACTTTCCTGATTGCACAGGCAGGTATTTTGATTGGTGATCTTAATGTTATAGCACGTATCGTCTCAATTTTCTTTATTACAACTTATGGGTTCTTGAATTTGAGTGCGGCATTTGAAGCGGCCACCAGTGCCGATTTCAGGCCATCATTCAAAACTCCTGTGTGGGTAAACCTGTTGGGGGCTACGGCTTGTTTCCTGGTGATGATCAAACTTGATATTATTGCATTGGTGGGAGCCACCATCATATTGGGCCTTTTGTTTTTGCTGCTTAAAAGAAAACAACTCTCGCTCGAAGGGGGTGATGCCTGGAGCAGTGTTTGGGCTTCGCTGGTTAAAAAGGGAATACAACGGCTTAATAGAAGCCAGATTCATGCCCGAAACTGGCGTCCTAATATCATCATGTTTTCAGGATACATTGCCCATCGGCCCTATCTCGTAAAACTTGGGAACTCCCTTGCCGGTACCTTAGGAATGGTTAATGGTTTTGAGCTCGAGGTAATGAGTGATGATCACAATGTGAAGCAATACCGCCGGATGGCCCGGGATCTTAGTCAAAAGGAAGCAGTTTTCTATAAACACACATGCCCTGATATTTATTCGGGTATGGATGAAATTGTAAGAATATATGGATTTACAGGCGTAGAACCTAATACTGTATTGATGGGTTGGAGTGATAAAAAGGACAGCAGGGAACGGTTTGAGAGGCTGATTAATATT